>NZ_JBNCKT010000024.1:0-58831 GCF_049841675.1 Micromonospora sp. DT4 | reverse complement strand
TCCGTGCAGCTCAACCCTCATGTCGCCGAACCCCGCATCCCCTCAAGATCAACTTATCTAGGAAACTCGGGCTAGCGGCAGGCCCACCCACCACCAACCGGCGACCGGACCGGGCAACGCCGCGGCCATCACCCCGACGAACAGCCCGGCCGCCGCCGCCCCGTACGCCCCACGGGTGCGCTTGCGCACCGCCCCGCGCACCGCCAGCGCGGCGGCCAGCCCAGCGATGACCGCCGCCGCGACGTCACCGCCGATCCAGCACAGCAGCGACACCAACAGTCCCGCGGTGACGGCGAACACCAGGGTGTGCGTGACCGCCCGGTGCCCACCCCGACCTACGCAACAACGGCACGTGCCCGCCCGCAACGCCGCCGCGCCCGACGCCGCGCCCCGAGCGACGAGCCGGGTCGCCGGGCCCAACGACCGGGCAACGACCGAATTGGGGTGATCGACATCCGGCAGCAACGCCCCGCCAGCGGTGACCGCCGCGCCGACCACCACCGTGCCCACCACCACCCGCGCCCCCAACCCCGCCGCCACCGCGCAGCCACCCAGCCACACCACCGCCCCAGACAGCGCGTGAGAGCGCCCCATCACCGCCGAGCCACCACCCTCCACGCGCAAACACGAAACGTGAAATCAGCATCGCAGAGAGCGCCGACATGGGGGTATCCCGTGCCGAGCACGTAGTCCAATGTCCGGCGAAGTCGCGGGACGCCCATAGCCACAACGCAACTCGACGCACCGTCTGACACACCGCCCCGAGACTAGGTGCCAGCTGCGCAAACCCAGTCGCGGACAACCGTTGCCAGCGCTGTCACCGACCGCGACGATCGGGCAGAGAGATGCCGGCGCTCTTGCGCAGTTGTTCACCGCGCTGGCGTTTGCGGTAGGCCCTGCCCCGGCAGCGCTCACTGCAGTACACCGCGTCTCTCCTGAGCAGGCGTGGTCCGGCCTTGCCCTTCACCGCGGCGGGCAGGCTCTTCGAGCAGTAGTCGCAGTTGTGGTCAGTCCATCTGCTGATCTCGTAGAGCGCGAAGGCGACCAGCCGCAGGCGGTATGCACGCTGGCGGCATCCTGAGCTGCAGTACCGGGCGTTGGCGCGGCTGCTGACCGGCCGCTTCGGGCACCCCGCGTTCTCGCAGACGCGGCGCGTGGTAGAGGGCATTCCCAGACTGTAGCGAGGGCGCCCCCGCAAACGACTAGCCGTTACGCGATGGCACTGTCCATCGCAGTCGGTGGTGCACATTCATGCTGGTCAGACGCCTGCTGCTTATCTGGGAATGGGAATCTAACTGGCCGTTCGCGTCACCGGCGACTCGGCTCTGTCGTACGCCGCTGGATACGCTTCTCTTGCAGCTGATCAGGTCGCCCTCCACAGAGGCTCGCCTCGATCAGCGGCAGGGGTTCATCCCCGGTTCCAAGCGCCTCAGTAGGAGTACGCCAACCCGCCGCGACCGGCCGGAGTGGCGGCTTGCTGCTCCGCGCGGCGCAAGCCGTGACAGATGGCGAAGGGAACCGGCAAGGTGCCTCCGCAACACCACAACGGACTGGAGGACCAGGCGGCGACGCCCGGCGATCCTGTCCCACAGAAGCCACCCTGGCTGATCTGGGTGTGGCCCTATGCGCGAACAGGACTGCAGCTCGTGGGTCTGTTCCTGCATGACGAGGGCCTACACCTCACGGTGCAGGCCCTCGTGGCGGCAACC
The DNA here is from genome assembly GCF_049841675.1 of Micromonospora sp. DT4. NCBI lineage: Bacteria > Bacillati > Actinomycetota > Actinomycetes > Micromonosporales > Micromonosporaceae > Micromonospora > Micromonospora sp. DT4. The sequence continues at coordinate 57,122 of NZ_JBNCKT010000024.1, read as the reverse complement.
GATCTAGCGGTCAAGACGTGGCGGATCCGCTAGGTCTGCTCGGCGGCGGAGTCGGTGTTCGCGCACCGGCTCCGCTGCTTGTATCCGGGTACGGGAGTACCGGATGCTTGTGTTGATGCTTTCGCGCCCCGCCAGTGTCACCGGACTACTAGAAATCGTCAACCTCAGTTATACGGCTTCTATCGGTCCAGCTATCGCGTTTCGCCTGTACACGCGGGGACTATCGCCACCGAAGAGGTTCCCCAGTTGGTGGTGTCAGAGGTCATACCCAAAGCTCCGTCCACCCCCAACGCCTCGGCGGCTACCTCGTGGCCCCCGGCTCCGTCGTCGACGGCCAGCGCGCCGCTACCCCTGGCTTACCACCGCGCTGACCACAGCAGAGGCTGACCGCCGCGGTGGTGACGGCGTGACCCGGATCCGGCTCGTCGCCGACGACGTTGACGAACTGCACGCCGCAGCCGCCGCCATCGCCCAGGCGCTCACGGGCACCCACACCAGCCGCCCCGTGTTCCCCGACGCTGCGCAGACGGCGTCTCGCTGTACCTCGACACCGAGCTGCCCACCAGGACCACCGGACCGATCACCGACGAACAAACTCGCTGCACCGGAAGTGGCCTGCGTCTTTAGGCCACGGATGAAACCGTCGATTTCACGGGTTTCGAGAGTTTCGAGAGCCGCCTACGCGCGGGCGTGCATCATCAGTGCACCCAGCAGCAACGACAGGAGCGGCTTCAAGTGAGAGAAGTGGCGGGCGGCCTGCGAAAGGTCTCCGTGCTGGCCCGGGACCGGGACCAGCACGGAGTCAGGATCTGTGAGCGCGACCGCGCGGAGGTCTCAGGGAGCCGGCGACGCCGCCGGAGAGCTGGGGGCGGCCGGGGGTGCGGTGACGGGAACTGGGGTGACGGCGTCGACCCCGTCGACGTCTGGCTTGGGCTTCAACTCCCCGGTCATGCAGCCCTTGACGTCGGCCTCTTCCACCTGCCCGCGCCACTTTTCAGTGGTGCCCCCAGGGGTGTCGTGCGGGAGATCGCCTGGGGCGAGTAGGTCGTATCCGATCTTGCAGGCGTCCTTTGATGGCGTGGTGCTCTCTGCTTGTAGAGCTCGCCCCGGTAGTCGATCCCTTGCTGGGAGATCCCGTCGAGGAACTGCATGCGTTCGTCGTACGGTGCGGTGCTGCATCCGGCGACAGCCAGCACCAACAGTGAGCCTACGGAGATGGCCACTACTCGTAATCTAATGGCGACACAGTGTAGAGGGATTTCAGTTTTGTCAGCCCGCCCGGCGGCCGGCGCCCTCTTGCTACGCCGGGAAGAGTGCGCGAGGTGCCGTACCGTCCGAGGGTGACCGTGGACTGGGGGCGGCTGACGCCGACGCTGCGGGCGGGGGAGTGGACCTGCCTCACGCACGGGCGCATCCGCCCGGTCACCGGTGGCGTCGTTCCCGCCTGTCCACGCTGCGACGCGCTGGCCCACCAAGTGCGGGTCGACAGGTCTGGCAAGCGCCAGTTTGTCGCGCCCGCCCCCGCGCACTGCTCCGGACCTGATCGGCATTTCCTGGTCCCGGGAGAGGTGATGGTGGGATGGACGCCCTGCCCCTGCCCGCCACCGGGCACGCACCGCGGTCACCACAGATGGACGTGCCGTCGATGCCCGTCGACGACCTACTACCCACCGGTGCTGGCGGCGACCTGACCGGCGAGCGATGCCGGGGAATCAGGGGCGCCGGCGTCGGGAAGCTGGGCCAGCACGTCCGGTGGCGCTGGCTCGACCGGCAGGGGGCGGGGCTCGGTGTGCTTGTCCGGGCCGCACCGGCTGAATGGTCCGTACTCGGCGGCCAGCGCGGCGAGGTGCGGGTCGAGGTGGTCGCGCCACCAGATGCTCATGCCGGTCTGCGGGTCGCTGACCCGCAGCGTCTCCCAGGCCCGCCAGAGTGCGTACAGGCGGGAGATCGCCTCGGGGTGCGCCCACCACCGCGGGCACCAGTTGATGCCGCTGGTGGGCCCGGAGGCGAGGCGCCGCTCGACGACGTGGGCGAGGTAGTCGCCGACGAACGCCTCCACGTTGCGGTACACCGGCTCCGTGCCTTCCGGTTCCGCCGCCGGCGCCTCGGCGACCGGCGGGGCTGCGCCCGGATCGCCGGCGAGCTGGCCAAGGAGCGCGCTGAGGTCGGCGACGGCGTCGGCGGCCGGCCCGGCGGTCGGCGTAGTCATGGGATCGGCTCCGGTGGGACGTCGGGGGTGAGGGTCCAGTCGGTGCGGCCGGTGGGGTCCCAGTGCGCGATCGACGCGCGGATCGCGGCCGCGTAGGGCCCGTCTTGCCAGGGGGCGGTGCGGGCGAGGGCGGGCGGGGCGCCGGAGGCGTAGACGACCATCCGGCCGCGGGGCAGGGCGTGTAGGTCGGAGACGTCGAGGATGCGCTGGCGGCGGGTGGCGTGGGAGACCGACCGCTGGCCCCACCCGGATCCGCTGCTGCTGGTCGACCGGGTGGTGACGTCGTGCTCGCCGATCAGCTTCGACAGTTCTTCGAGCCAGTCGGGGTCGGCGACGCCGCCGCCGTAGGTGCGGACGTTCGCCGCGGACCAGAGCTTGCGCATGCCCTCGCGTCCCCACACGTCGACGCCTTGGGGGTAGGACTGCAGGATGGTGATGATCGGCAGGCCGTGGGAGCCGTAGTAGGAGTAGAGGTTGGGCAGTTGTCGCAGGCGGCAGATGTTCGCGGCTTCGTCGAGGATGCTCAGCAGCGGTGGGTCGAGGCGGCGGCCGGCTGAGGCGCGGGCGCGCAGCTTGCCGGCGCGTAGGACGGCGTCGGTGAGGGCGGCGACCAGCGGGGCGGGGGAGCCGGGCCCGCCTTGGGAGAGCAGGTACAGCACGTCGGTGCTCACCACGAACGCGGCCGGGTCGAACTCGAGGACTCTGCCACGGGTCGGTGGGGTGACCCAGGCGGTGACGGCGGGCTCGGTGAGGCACATGAGCATCTTCTGGGCGCCGGCGTAGATGCCGCCGCGGGTCTTGTCGGGCATGTTGACCACGCCGGAGACCGCGTCGGCGGGCAGTGCGAAGCCGTGCTCGCGCAGCAGCATCGCCGGTTCGTCGTCGCGGGGGCTGACCGCCCATCGGTACGCGGCGAGGATGTCCCGGCCGGAGCAGGCGGCGGCCAGGAGCAGGTTGGCCACCAGTTCCTCGCTGGAGGGGTCGAAGAAGGCGTCGCGGCTGACGCCGGGTTCGCGTCCGGCGGCGGCGAAGTGCTCGCCGAGGCGGCGGGCGTCGGTGATGGTGGCCACGGCGCGCAGCGGGTTGAACCACACGCCCTGGTCGGTGCCGAGGATGTGCTGGGGGTCGAATGCCCACACGGTGCCGCGTTCGGCGCGCAGGTCGCGGGTGGCGTCGACGATGTCGCCCTTGACGCTGGTGACCAGTGTGGGCCCGGGGGCGGCGGCGATCGCGGGGATGGCCCGGCTGGTGGTCTTGCCGGTGCGGGGGCCCCAGATGTCGACGGCCATGTCCTCCCAGGACTGGCGCAGTGGCGTCGCGCCGGCGACGGTGTAGGCGATCAGCACGCCGAGCTGGTCGGGGTCGGGCCGGTCGACGTCGGCGAGGCTGGGCCGCAGTCGCCGGCCGCTGTCGGCGACGCCCTTGGGGCTGAGGTGGGCGAGATCGGCGCGGCTGGCCATCCGCCGGGCAGCGGAGTCGACGCGGGTACGTCGCCGACGAGCCCACCGCCAGGCCACGACTCCCACGGTGAGGAGCAGCGCCAGGACGCCGGCCTCGATGGCCGCGACGAGCGTGCACGCGGTGGTCCAGGAGATCTCGCCGCGCACCACCGCGGCGGCCACCCGGATCGGGCCGCCCCCGGTGTAGCCGGGCGGGTGGGTGAGCGCGACCGGCAGCCACACCCCGCTGGCGGCGACCAGGGCGAAGGCGGCGATGCCGCCGACGAGTAGGCCGGCGTCGTCGTGGCCACCGCGCGGTCCGGCGGGGCGGCTCACACCATTGTCCAGCGGAAGTCGGTGTTGCCCAGGCGCATCTCCGTCTCGGTGGGCTCCAGGTGCACCGGGATGCCCGGCCGCGATCCGACCTTGATCAGGAAGTTTCACAAGAACTGGCCGGCCTGCGGCGGCGTCCGGACGACGCCCGGCGGCGTTACGGTCGAGGCCGGATACCGCTGTTGTATCCGGCCTCGACCGCGCCAGGCCGCATCCGGGCCGGCCCCGCCGCTGCCCGCGACGGGGCCGGCCCGATCTCGTCGGACCTGGTCGCCGTTGGTCAGGCGATCGTGCAGGTCGCGCCGTTGAGGGTGAACGAACTCGGCCGGGCGGTGTTGCCGGTGTGCGTGGCCTGGAAGCCGACGGTCACCGATCCGCTCGGCGGGATGCTGGCGTTGTAGGAGGCGTTGCGGGCCGTCACCTGGCCAGACGTGGGGGAGTAGGTCGCGTTCCAGCCCGAGGTGATGCTCTGTCCGCCGGGCAGGGTGAAGACGAGCGACCAGCCGTTGACGGCACTGGTGCCGGTGTTGGTGATGGTGATGTTCTCGGTAAGGCCGGTGTTCCACGCGTTGATGGCGACGCCCACACGGCACGCGCCGGAACTCGGCGGTGGCGTGGTCGGGCCCGGCGGCGGGGTCGTCGGGTTGGGCGGTGGCGTGGTCGGGTCCGGCGGCGGGGTCGTCGGGTTGGGCGGTGGCGTGGTCGGGTTCGGCGGGGTGGTCAGGCCGAAGAAGGCGACCGCGGCGGCGGCCATGCCGCCGGCCGGCAGGGTATGGCCCGCGCCCTGGATGCTGTACGCCTCGACCTGGACGGTTCCGTTGGCGTCGGCGTACCGGCGGCGGTTCCAGTTGGCCTGCGGCGTGTCGGTGGAGGTGGGTGTCTGGCTGAGCCCGAACACGTTGGTCCACTGCTCGATCGTCTCCTGGAGCAGCGAGTACGGCACGAGCGTGTCGCTGGTGCCGTGCCACAACTGCATCCGTGGGCGGGGACCGGCGTAGCCGGGGTAGGCGCCCCGGACGGCGTCACCCCACTGCTGCGGCGTCCGGTTCATGTTCCCGCCGGTGCACTGGCTGCTCCCGGGTGGGTAGTCCGCCGCGTTGGCGAAGCAGTTGTAGGGGACTCCCATGAACGCCGCGCCGGCCTTGAACACGTCGGGGTACAGGGCCAGCATGTGGTTGGTCATCATGCCGCCGGACGAGCTGCCGGTGGCGTACACCCGGTCGGGGTCGCCGCCGTACTGCTGCTGCGCGTAGCGGATCATCGAGATGATCGACACCGGGTCGCTGCCACCGCCGCGGCGCTTGGCGGCGTCGGACCAGGTGTCGAAGCAGTTACCGAAGCCGGCCTGCTGGGTCGCCGTCGGGTAGATGACGACGAACCCGTACCGGTCGGCCTGGGCGGCGAACTCGCTGCCGGAGTAGAAGCCGGGGCCCGACCCACCACAGCCGTGCATGGCCACCACGATCGCCGGCTTGGCCGGGCGGGCGTCCGGCACGTAGATGTGCATGCGCATCCGGCCCGGGTTGTCGCCGAAGGCGGTCACCTCGGTGAGCGAGGCGGCGTACGCGGGTTGGAGCGCGGGGGCCACCAGGCCGGCGGCCACCAGTGACGTGACCAGGCCGAGCAGCAGTTTCCTTCGAATTTTCACGGGGATGACTCCTTCGATCGCCTGTGCGGGTTGGGTGTGGTCGCGCGCGCTGTGCGGTCACGGGTGCGCCCGACTGCCCGTGGTGATCGCGCCTCGCCCACTACGTGTGCTCGCCCTGTGCCCGGCTGCGTACGGCGTCGCGTAGCAGATAGTGTTCCTCGCGGTCGCCGAAGTGTCAATCGATGTATCTCGATCAAGGTGTAGTGGCGTCGACACCGTTGCCCGGCGCTCCGTCTACAGTCGGGGCACCCGTCCCTGAGTCGAGCCGGGAGTGCCCGTGGCAGACCCCTTCACCATCGAGGAGATCTATCCCGACGACGGGGACGACCCTCCGCGACTGCCGCGGCGGCAGTCCGGCAGCTCCCCGCAGGACCTCGCGGTGACCCTGCTGGCCGACTACACGTTGCGGACCCGTGCGCGGGTTCCGTCCGCGGCCCTCGTCGCGCTGCTGGCCGAATCCGGTGTGAGCACGGCAGGCGCGCGCGCCGCGATCAGCCGGCTGGCCCGTCGCGCCGTGCTGGAGGGCAGCCGGGAGGGACGGCGTAGCTCCTACCGGCTCAGCCGCGCCGCCGCCGCGAACCTGTCCAGCGGCGGGAGTTGGATCCTGGCCGCCACCACGGAGGTGACCGCGTGGGACGGCTGCTGGACCATCGTCGCCTTCTCCCTGCCGCAGGATCGCGGTGCGCAGCGGCGGGCCCTGCGCGGTCAGCTCCGCTGGCTCGGGTACGCGCCCCTGTACGACGGGCTGTGGATCTCGCCGTACGAGCTGAGCGCGCAGGGCAAGGCCCAACTCGCCGGGTTCACTCCGGGCGCGGTCACGGTGTTCCGCGGGCGACAGGCCGACCTCGACGCCATCGCCCAGCGCACACCGATCGACGCCTGGGACGTCGAGGCGATCAGTCGGCATTACGAGGAGTTCCTGCGACGGTGGGCACCCCTGGTGCCGCAGGTGCGTTCCGGAGGCGTCGACGGCGCGGCGGCGGTGCGGACGCGCACCGAGGTGATGGACACCTTCCGTCGCTTTCCCACCCTCGACCCGCGACTGCCCCTGCGCCTCCTGCCGGCCGGATGGCTGAGGCAGCCGGCGCGGGAGCTCTTCGAGACCGTCTACGACGGCCTCGCCGCACCCGCCGAGCGGCACGTCCGGGCGGTCGTCGCCCGGTTCGCCGAGGACGCGCAGTCCTGCATCCGGGCGCACACCACCGCCGACATCCTGGCCGGTGTACGCGGTGCGGAGGCGGCCGAGGCGGCCCAGGGCTGCGCCTCCTGAGCGGCGTCGGCGGTACGCGCCTCGCCGCCGGGATGTGTACCTTGTGGAGGACGCGCGGCGACGGGGAGGTCGGATGACGTCACACGGCGGGAACCCTTCGGCCACCGACCGGATCGACACGTCAGTCGCGCACCCAGCTCGCCGGTACAATTATCTGCTGGGCGGCAAGGACAATTTCGCCGCCGACCGGGCGTCCGGTGACGCCCTCGCCGCGGCGATGCCCACCATCCGGCTCGCCGCGGTCGAGAACCGGATGTTCCTGCAACGCGCGGTGCGTTTCCTGGCGCGGCACGGTGTCCGGCAGTTCCTGGACATCGGGACCGGCATCCCGACCGCCGACAACACCCACGAGGTCGCGCAGGCCGTCGACCCGTCGGCCCGTGTCGTCTACGTCGACAACGACCCGATCGTCCTCGCCCACGCCCGCGCGCTGTTGTCCAGCACCCCCGAGGGTCGGACGGCGTACCTCGACGCCGACCTGCGTGAGCCGGCTGAGATCCTCGCCCATCCCGATCTGCGTACGACGCTGGATCTGACCCAGCCTGTCGCGCTGATGCTGGTGGCCATCCTGCACTTCATCCGCGACGACGAGGACCCCAAGGGCATCCTCGATCGACTCGTCGCCGCGCTGCCGTCCGGCAGCTACGTGGTCGCCTCGCACGTGACCTGGGAATATCTGCCGCCCGCTGTCACCGCCGAGTTGGATGCCAACAACCGCGACGGCCGCTTCCAGGCCCGGAGCACCGAGCAGTTCGCGGCCCTCCTCAAGGGCCTGGACCTCGTCGAGCCGGGCATCGTCTCCGTGGCGCGGTGGCACGCCGACGACGCGCCACAGCCGCGCCCGTCCGTGCGGGACGTGTCGTTCAACGGCGCGGTCGCCCGGGTCCCCTGACGACGACGGCCGTCACCGACGCGCCGGTGAGGCGGTCGCTCAGCGGGTCTTCTTCGTCGGCCGTTTGCGCGGCGGGGTCAGCAGGTCGGCTATCGCCGCGATCGCCGACGGCACGATGCGGTAGTACGCCCAGACACCGCGCTTCTCACGCTCGATCAGGCCGGCCTCGGTGAGGATCCGCAAGTGATGGCTCACAGTCGGCTGAGAGAGGTTGAGCGGCGCGGTGAGGTCGGTGACCGAGGCCTCGCCCTCCGGGGCGGCCTGGATCAGGCTGAGCAGTCGAAGTCGGGCCGGATCGGCGAACGCCTTCAGTACTCCAGCGAGTCGCTCGGCGTCGGCGCGCTTGATCGGCTCGCCGGCAAGAGGCGAGATGGCAGGCATGGCGGTATCGGCGGTTCCCACGACAGCCATCGTTCCACCAACCTGGGGAATCGAGCGGCCGAACCAGACAAATCGCCGAACCGATGATGTGCTCCGCGCAACACTGACGCCTCGTGCCCCCCGACGCGCTCTCCGGCGATGTCGCCGAAGAGCGCGTCGACCGCGCCACGGCGCCGTGCTCGCCTACCTCGATCCGGAGGGAACGCGCCCCGGCGAGCTGGCGTGCCTGGCCGGGCGGAACAAGCAGACGATGGGCGCGATCCTCGACGAGCTGGATCGGCTGGGCTACGTCCGGCGTACGCCAGACCCGGGCGACCGTCGGGCGAAGCTGATCATGCCGACCGAGCGGGGACTCCGGCTCATGGAGGCATCCGACGGCTTCGTGGCCGTCATCGAGCAGAAGCTCTCCGATGCGCTCGGCCCCGACCTGTACCAGGAGTTCAGGGCCGCGTTGCGCCGTAGCGTGGCGAGCCTCCCGCCGCGCGGGTACGACACCGAGGGCTGAGTGCCACCGGGGGCCGAGGCCGGCCCGTCCCGCGCGAGCGGTACGGGATCGGGCCGGACTGGACTGGTCAGCTCCCGGCCGGCGCGGGGGAGACGGGCGTCCGGTCGGCACGCCGACGTCGGGACGTCACGCCCACGACGACGTCGACGACTCCGAAGGTGAGCAGGCTGAGGCCGAACAGGGGTACGGCCCCACCCGCCGCCACGATCACCGGCACGCCGAGCAGCACCGTCCAGAGCGGCAGCCGGCGGACGCCGCCCCGGGCGGGCGGGGTGCCGACGGGCGCGCGCCGATCGGCCCGGGTCGGCCGGCGCTGCCACCACATCCGGTAGCCCCAGACGACGACGCAGAGCAGCCCGAGGGCGAGCGCGGCGAGCAGGATCTGGTTGACCGGGCCGAAGAGCACACCCATGTGGGCCTGGGTGCCGAGGCCACTCAGTTTCGCCAGGAGGGGCCAGTCCGCGAAGTCGCTGCGGGCGGTGATCGTGGCGGCGGTGGGGTCGACGGCGACCCGGTCCTTCGCGACCGGCCAGGTGTTGTCGAGCTGCGTGACGACCCACGCGGTGCCCGGCTCCTGCGCCGGGGTCATCTCGACCGGCCCGGAGAGGTCGGCCGCGCGGGCGGCCGCCAGGACCCGGTCGAAGGCCGTGGGGTCGACGACCCCGTCCGCCGGGGCGTCGCCGTGGTGGTGACCGCCGCCGGTTTCGGTAGGGGCGGCGGTGAGGCTGGTGGAGATCTCGGGGGAACGCGCGTCGACGGCGTCGAGGCCGGCGCCGAAGTTCGTTCCGGCGTACCGGGACCAGGTCAGCCCGGTCACCGAGAGGAACAGCAGACCGACGACCAGCCAGACGCCGGTCGTGGCGTGCCATCCACGGGTGCGGCGGACACCCCTGGCGGTGGACAGGTTCGGCACGAACAGGTGCCGGGCGGCCGACCGGGAGGCGCTGCGTCGCCGCCACCACAGGACCAGCCCACCGAGGGCGAGCACCCAGAGCCAGCTCGCCGCCAGCTCCGAGTAGTGCCGGCCCACCACGCCCAGGTGCAGGTTGCGGTGCAGGTCGTCCAGCCAGGTGGTGGCCGGCGTGGAGCCGAACCACGTGGTCAGCTGGCCCCGGACCTCGGCGGTGTACGGATCGACGTAGACGGTGTGCACCTTCTCGCCGAGTTCCGGCAGGGAGAACGCCACCCGGGTGGTCCGATCGCCGCCTCCGGGTTGGACGGTGGCGATGCTGCCGGCGGGGTGCGCGGAGCGGGCGGCGGCGATCTGGTCGGCGAGGGGGAGTGTGCGGTCACCGCGGGTACCCACGGTCAACTGGTCTCCGTAGAGCGCGCTGTCCAGTTGCGGCGTGACCGTGTACGCGAGCCCGGTCAACGCGGCGACGACCAGGAACGGCGCGACGAGGATGCCGGCGTAGAAGTGCAGCCGGAGCAGCAGCGCGCCGAACGGCGAGGTACGCCGGACCGGCTGGGCGGGGGATTCCGCGGGGGTGGGGGGTTCCGGCGTCGACGTGCCGGACAGCTCGGTCAGAGACATGCTTTTCCGATCGGGATTGTCGGGAGGTGCCCGAGGGCACTCCTCGTGCTGGCAGGTCGCCCGGCGTGATCTGTCGCGTGGTGTGGCCCTGTGAGGTAGTCGCGACATGGGCCGGTGTGGTTCCCGCCACTTTCCGGATCGGATCGGGGCGCGGCGGCGCGAGCCGCCGGTCAGGGCAGGTTGATGGTGTACTCGGCGGTCTGGACCTTCCCGTCGACCTGGAAGTCGAAGAAGGCCCGGTACCGGCAGGCACTGGGGACGGTCAGCCAGAAGGCGACCGTTCCGTCGACGAGATCCGGCTCCGGATGCACGTGCACGTACCCGAGGTCACCCGCGCGGACGACGACCAGGTGCCCGTACGTGCCCAGGTACCGCTGCGGCGGCACCGGAGCGGGTGAGCTGGAAGCGCACCGGCGACGTGACGCCGGCCGTGGGCGTGCCGGTCATCGACACCGTGAACGGTCCGGCCGTCGCCTGCGCCCGGGCCGGTGGCAACGCGGCCGGCGCGTACACGCCCGGCACGTGGTGGTCGACGCCCAGCACGAGGGGTACTGCTCGGCCGTCGGGTGCGTTGACGAAGAGGTCGGCGTAGACGCGGTAACCGCCGGGCCGTGCCAGCGTCCGGGGAACGCTCCAGGTGCCGTCGGCCGCGACCGCGCCGCCGATCATGAGCAGCGCGCCGCACCCACCCTTCTCGTTCGAGGCCGCTGGGGGCGCGGAGGGCGCGGCCGACGACCCGGTGGGCGCCGCCGCCGATGCCGCCGGCGTCTGGCCCGAGGACGAGTGCTGCTCGATGGCGGCCAGCAGCGCGGGGTCCGGCTGCTGGCGATCCAGCTCAAGTGGCTGCGTACCCGGATGAAGCAGGCGGCTCCGCAAGCCCTCGTCGTCGCCGAGTGACTGCCGCCGCACCGCGTGAACCGGGCGTGGTCCGGTGACCAGCCGGGTGCGGGAATGGACCTGCCCGGGTGGTCGGGTTCGTCCCGCGTGGCGCTGCCGTGCGCGTCACGCGGGACGATTCTGTTTGTCAGCCGGCGCTACAGGAGCGGATCTGTGGCCGGGCGTTGCTGTTGCCGTTGAACATCGTGGTGAAGCCGAAGGTGTTGCCGCTGCCGTTGGACCGCACGGTCATCACGGTGCCACTGCTGTCCCAGGTGGCGTTGCCGTTCCAGACGGTGGAGACCCGCTGCGGCGAGGTGAGGGCCACGACCACGGTCCAGGCGCTGCTGCCGCTGACCGTCACCGAGGTGTTGTACCGGTCGCCCCACACGTTGGTGGTGGACGCGGTGGCGGTGCAGGAGCCAACGCTGGGCGGCGGGGTCGTCGCGCCGGGTGGCGGGGTCGTGCTGCTCGGCGGCGGGGTCGCACCGTCGGGCGCGACCGCCTGGCCGGTGGACGGCGAGATCATGCCGGGGCAGAGGTTGCGGCTGGTCAGGTTCGCCACGATCTGGCCGATGGCGTCCCGGGTGTTCTGGATGCCGTCGTGCATGAGGATGACCTGACCGGCCTGGAGGCGACTGGCGTTCGACACGATCTGGCTGACGCTGGCGCCGTTCCAGTCCTGGGAGTCGACGTCCCAGATCACCTGCCGCATCCCGAGCGAGGAGGCGACCGACTGGAGAGTGGAGTTGGTCTCCCCGTACGGGGGTCGGAACAACTGGGGACGGGTGCCGGTCGCCGACTGGATGGCCGAACTCGTCTGGGAAAGGTCGGACTGCATCTGGGATTGACTCATCGACGTCATGTGGGCGTGGTTCCAGCTGTGGTTACCGACCCACATGCCGGCGGACACCTGCTCCTGCGCCGCCGACCTGTTGTTCTGCACGTTCTGCCCGACGTTGAACATGGTGGCCCGTACGCCGTTGGCGCGCAGCACGTTCAGCAGCGCGCTGGTGCTGCCGGTCGGGCCGTCGTCGAAGGTGAGGCCGACGTAGCCGTTGCAGGTGGCGGCGTTCGACGGGGTGGCGGTGGCCACGACGACGACGCCGCACGCCGCGGTGGCGGTTACGAGGATGGCCAGCGCCGCCCGTAGTGGCCTGGACCGTACGAGCGTGCCAGCGGAGACAGTGCTCATCTGTGCCCCTTCTACCGGCCCGGGCCCGTCCCGGTGTGGAAGGACAGCACGGTCCGGACGTGTGGGTGGTGGGTGGGGAGATCGAAAGCAACTTGACGGATGCCGAGTCGCATCGATCACAGTGGATCGGAGTATTGCAGCGGTAATTCGAGGACGTCAATAAGTTCCGGAAGTACTCCGAAAGCCCGGAGGGGTCGGCGCGTACGTGCTGCCCCCGGGCGGAGCAGTGGCGATCCGCTCGCAGCGGAGGCTCGGGGCGCCCGCCGGGGGATGAGCTTCACGCCGGGTGGCGGCATGTGGAGGGGGCATGATCCGGAAATTCATCGGAACTATCGGCATCGATGCGGTCGATTGGTGAGGGGAGTGGACGTTGGTAGTGAGTGCGATTGCCTGGCCGGCGCCCCGGCCAGGAATGACCAGTGCTCGTCGGTGTGATTGTCCCGTCCGACCTTTCGCAAAGTTTCCGATAAACGTTGACAGCGCATCCGTGTCGTACCAATACTTTCGCCACCGACGGACCTCGATGGATGTCGATCCGGGTCGCCCGCGGCGACCCGGTTCGCCGGCCGCCGATGGCGGGGCGGCCGGTCGACGCCATCGCGTCGCACGACGTCGGTGCGCGCAGTGCTCCGCCCGCCGGGAGGCCCGCCCGGCGGGGGCCGATACTGCGCTGCCGGGCCGCCCGGAGCGGCGGACCGGGCGGTCCGGCTTCGGCGCCGACAGGCGCCGGTGGCGCGGCGGTTGCTGGGCCGCCGCGCCATACCGCCACAGCTCACTGTGACACCACAACGGTGGCCGGTTGCGCTTCGGTGCGGACGGCAAGCGGCACCAGCGGCACCTGCGGCACGGCGGGTTACATCGCGCCGGCGCGGACCTATCCGACCGCCGAGGGTTCCTGCTCGGGCATCGCGATCGTGCGCGCCGCCCTCTACGTCGCCTGCGCCCGTGGCACGCGGATGTACCGCGCGTTAGCCGGCGCGTTCGCCGACGGCCACCGCATCGACGCGGGGGCCGTCGGCGAACCCCGGGCGGCCCCCGGCACCTCTGACGTTCGGCGAGCGTTCACGCTCCGCTCGCGGCGAGGTCATCGTGGTCGACCGTCTCCCACCTAGCCTCACCAGGGCATCTGCACCTGAAGAACTGAGGTTTTGCACCATGTCCCTGCGTCACGTTCTGGCGGGCCTCGCCGTTCTGCCCGCGCTCGCCGCCCCGGTAGCCGCGCACGCGTCGACCGTCGACAGCGCCAGCGCCCTGCACCCCCAGAAGACCCACTTCGACCTCCAAGCGCACCGCGGTGGCATCGGCATGACCACCGAGGAGTCGCTGGAGGGCTTCGCCAAGGCCATGCGCCTCGGTGTCACCACGCTGGAGTTGGACACCCAGATCACCAAGGACCGCAAGGTCGTCGTCAACCACGACCGCCAGGTCAGCGCGCAGAAGTGCGCGGACACCGCGCCGGTCACCGCCGGTGACCCGATGTACCCGTACGTCGGCAAGTACCTCAAGGACCTCACCCTCACCCAGGTCAAGACCATGGACTGCGGCTACCAGCAGCTCCCGGGCTTCCCCGAGCAGGAGCAGGTCAAGGGCTTCCGCATGGTCGAGTTGAAGGACGTCCTCGGCCTCGTCAAGAGCTACAAGGCCAAGCAGATCACCCTCAACATCGAGACGAAGGTCGAGGCGGGAGCGCCCGAGCAGACCGCGCCCCGCGAGCTGTTCGTCCGGCGGGTCTTCGAGGAAATCCGCGCCTCCGGCATCGAGGAGCAGGTCAGCATCCAGTCCTTCGACTGGGGCGCGCTGAAGGAGATGCACCGGCTCGCGCCGAAGTGGCCGCTGGTGGCGCTGACGAACTACGACTTCCTCCAGGTCGGCAAGCCCGGCGCATCCCCCTGGCTGGGTGGGATCGACGCCGACGACTACGACGGTGACTTCGTCAAGGCGGCCGCCGCCATCCCCGGCGTCACCGCCCTGTCGCCCAACTACGGATTCCCGCAGAACGGGACCATCGGCGACCCGAACTTCCGCTTCTACCCCGACGCGACCATGATCGCCGAGGCGCACGCCCGCGGTCTGAAGGTCATCCCGTGGACCTGCGACGACCCGGCCACCGTGTCCGCGCTGATGGACATGGGTGTCGACGGGATCATCACCAACTACCCCAACCGGGTACGGGCGATCATGGCCGAGCGTGGCATGCGCCTGCCGAAGAGCTACCAGCCCCGCCACTGATCCCACGGACCGAACCCGAAACCGGCCCCGTGAGCCGCGAAGGCACGCTCGCGGGGCCGGTCTCGGCCCGGCTGCGGCCGGCAATCCGGGCTCGAACCCCGGCAGGACCGGCCCAGCGCTCACGACGCCCCGGCGCACCGACGTCCCCCGGCTATGGCGGTGGTCAGATCGGTGACGCTCTCGACTGGCGCAGTCATGGAGTCAGTCTGTCGCAGCTGGCGCTCGGCTCGGTCAGGCTGGGTGCTCGATCAGCCGTCTCGGCGTCCGCTGCGCCGGGAGACCGGGCGGACGGTGCGTGGAGTCCACCTCCGCCGTCCACGCGGGCTGCGCGGCCGGCGGCCCCCACCGGGTCACCCGTGCCCCCGGCCCGGCCAGCAAATCCGCGTGCGGAGCGGCGGGACCGGTGTCGACGCCGGTCGTCGGACCACCGGCCGGCGCGATGCCCAACTCCCGCATCCGCTCGACGTACGTGCGGTAACGCCGCTGCGCCTCGCCGTGCCGCCCGGCCGCGCGCAGCACCTGCACCAGCTCCAGGTGGGCGTCCTCGTCGTACGGATCGCGGTGCACCAGTCGCATCAGGTAGACCAGCTTCTGGTCGGTGTCCGAGGCGTGCTGGGCCAGGGCCCGCAGCACGCTGGTGTGGGCGACCTGCGCCTCCTCCCGCAGCGGCTGGGCCCAGTCCTCGTACGGGTCGTCGGCGAGGAAGTCCCCGCCGTACAACTCGTCGGCGCGGACCAGCGCGCGGGCCGTGTCGGGGTGCCCGGCCCGCAGGGTCGCCTGCGCCTCCTCGGCCGCGGTGAAGAACGTCTCGACGTCCACGTCGATCACGTCGAGGTCGATCGCCACCGAACCCCGGTCGGCCAGCACCGCCCCCCGGCCGCTGGTGCGGTGTCCGGTGCCGAGCACCCGGCGCAACGTGGACAGCAGCACCGACAGCCGGTTCGCGGTGCGCGTCGGCGACTCGTCCGGCCAGAGCAACTCCATCAGTCGGGCCCGGGGCACGGCGCGGCCCCGGTGCGCGACGAGGATCTTCAACAGGTCCCGGGCCTTCTTGGACTGCCACTCGCCGTACGGGACGACCGCGCCGGCCCGGAACACCCGGAAGTCGCCCAGGGTGTGGATGACCACCGCCGGTACGCGCAGCGTGATCGCGGTGAGCCCGTCGGCTACGCCCGGGTCGAGGCGTACCCCGCAACGGCGTAGCTTCTGCGCGGCGCCCTCGGCGCCGCGACGGGCCTGGCGTCCCTGCAACCGGGCGGCGATCAGCCGGACGGTGGCCTCCTCGGCCGGGTCGCCCAACTCCCGGCAGAGCGCTGCGGCGTCGTCGAGCAGGCCGGCGGACGCGCGCGGGTCGTCCGCCGCGAGCACGGTGAGCTGGAGCGCCTCGACGAGGGTGGCGCGTCGTCGGCCGACGGTCGCGCCGGTGCGGGCCTCGGCGGCGTCGAAGTGGGCGGCGGCGGTGTCACCGCGCAGCAGCGCCACCCATCCGCGCGCCAGCAGGGCGTACGGCCGCTCGGACTCTCGCGCCATGGTGACCGCCCGGTCCGCGAGGTCCTGCGCGACGACCAGGTCGTCGGCGGCGCGGATGCGCGCCAGCTCGGCGAGCACCCAGGTCGGCGAGGCGGGGCGCGACTGACCGTTGCCCAGTGCGGCCAGGGCGCCCTCCAACGCCTGCCGGGCCTGGCGCGGCTCTCGCCGACGGCGGTGCACCATCCCGAGGGCGGCCAGTGAGAACGCCTCGTCGGCGGCGATCCCCGCCAGCTCCCGCAGCCGTTGCCCGGCGGCGCTGTCGGCCAACGCCTCCTCCAATCGGCCGAGCTGGCACTTCGCCACTGCTGCCAGGGTCAGCGCGTACGGCTCGTATCCGGTGTCGCCGGCCACCTCGGTCAGCCGTACGGCCGCCTCGGCGTGCCGCAGCGCGTCGGCGGCGTCGCCGGCCCGCAGCAGGTGGCTGGCCAGGTCGAGATGGACCATCAGGCGGAACAGGTCGGCGTCGGCGCGGCGCAGCCCGTCGGTCGCCTCCGCCCGCCTGAGGGTCGCCGCCGCGTCGCCCGTGGCCGCGTCGAGCAGGACGACCACCCGGGTGTACGCCTGGTAAGTGGTCGGGACGCCGCATGCGTGGACGGCTCGGGCCGCTTCCTCGACGTCGGCGCTGGCTCGCTCGATGT
The DNA here is from genome assembly GCF_049841675.1 of Micromonospora sp. DT4. NCBI lineage: Bacteria > Bacillati > Actinomycetota > Actinomycetes > Micromonosporales > Micromonosporaceae > Micromonospora > Micromonospora sp. DT4. Next base: position 40,443 of record NZ_JBNCKT010000024.1, on the reverse strand, counting down.
CGTCGTCGAGCAGGTGGTGCACCGCTGCGTGGCAGTACGCCTGCACGGCGTGCGGGCCGGTGGCCCCGATCGGCGCGGTCGCCAGGAGAGCTGTCGCCAGGTGTGGTTCCCCGGCGAGATGGTGCCGCAACGCCGCGTGCCAGATCTGGGCGATCGGGGCGTCGGCCTCGTCGGGCGTCGCGGCGAGCAGGTCGGGTTGAGTGGCGAGCCACAGGTGCGCCGCTGTACGGTCACCGGCGGCGGCGAGGTGGCGCAGCGCCCGTCCTGGATCACCGCTCGTCGGTTGTCGCCCCGCTGTCGATGCGTCGCCCCCGCCTCCGCTGCGAGCCGGCGTCGACGCGCGCCAGGCATGGTTGACAAGGTCTCCGGACATTCACCGCTCCTGTGTTCTCTCGTGGAGGCTCAGGCGAGCGAAGAGACAGCCGGGCCCTGCGAGTCGCCGCCCGGCGTGGCTTCCCCCCGGCACGATCATTGCCTTCATCGAGCGGCATTGCCATAACCAAAAGAGTCGGTGTACTTACTGACTGCAATGCGCTATCGGCATAAAGCCGCGCTCAGGTTTCCCTCAGACCGCCGCAACGGCACCCGAACGGCCCGTACAAGCAACCGGCACGGGCGCGGGCCACACTCGCCGTCATTGCGTGTCACCCGCCGATCGGAGCTGAGATCCGATGACCGAACAGACAATTTTCCCTGGCCTCTCCACCTTCTGGGAACGGCAGCTCGCCGCCCTCCCGGAGCCGCCGGACCTGCCCTTCACGCCGACGACCGACCCGGCCGCCCACGCCCGCACCGACCTGGGTGACGACGTCGAGCCGCAGGTCAGCGCGTTGGCGGGCCTGTTCGCGCTGCTGCGCCGCTGGGCCGGCGGTCGAGATCTGCTCGCCGAGACGCCGGCCGAGTCGACCGGGGCCGGACGCTGGTTACCGGTGCGGGTCCGGTTGCCCGAGGATCCCACGTGGATCGAGCTGCGAGACCTGGTCCGAACGGCGCTGCGCGAGGCCCGCGCGCATGACGGGGAATTGCCCGAAACGGTTCCCGACTATCGGCCGGTAGTGTCGATTGGACCCGATCGGATGCCGTCCGGTAATCGGGGCGTCCTGCGGCTGCTTGTCGACGACACCGGCGAACGGTCGACGGCAACGGTGGGCCAGCATCCACACGCGCCTTCGGTCGCGGCGGCGCTCGCCGTCCTGCTCGACCGGGCGCGGGAACGTCCCACGGCGCGCCTGTCGGACCTGCCACTGCTCGACCCGGCGGCCGAACGGCGGGTGGTGCTCGACTGGAACGCCACCGACACCGACTACCCACGTGAGTCGTCGGTGCCCGCCCTGTTCGCCGAGTGGACCCGGCAGACCCCGGAGGCGCCCGCGCTGCGCGACGGCGCCCAGACCCTCGACTACGCCGAGGTGGACCGGCGTGCCAACCACCTGGCCGGGCGTCTGCTCCGGCTCGGGATCGGCGCCGAGACGCTGGTCGGGATCTGCCTCGCCGACACGACCGCCTGGGTGATCGCCGCTCTGGCGACGCTCAAGGTCGGGGCCGCATACCTGCCACTGGACCCCGGTTACCCGCCGGAGCGGCTGACGCTCATGTGCCACGACGCCAAGCCCGGCGTCATCCTGCACGCCGCCGCGCTGGCCGATCGGCTTCCGGACGACGGCACCCCCCGGATCGCCGTGGACCGGCTGCCCGCCGACGACGGCCCGGCGGCGCCCCCGGCGGTGACGGTCCACCCCGACCAGCTCGCGTACGTCATGTACACGTCGGGATCCACCGGCCACCCCAAGGGCACCGGCGTCAGCCACCGCAACATCGTCCGGCTGGTCCGCGACACCAACTTCCTCGACGTACGCCCGGACGACGTGATGGGGCAGGCCGCCACGATGTCGTTCGACGCGGCCACCCTGGAGGTCTGGGGCGCGCTGCTCAACGGCGCCTGCCTCGCGGACCTGGACATCAACGACGTGATCGTGCCGGAGCGACTCCGTACCCGGCTGCGCGACACCGGCGTGACCATGATGTTCCTGGCCACCTCCGTGGCCCGGCAGGTGGCGACCGAGGCGCCGGACGCCCTGGCCGCGCTGCGCTACCTGACCTTCGGCGGCGAACAGGCCGACCGGGTCGCCGTGGACCGGCTCCGCGCGGCCTGCCCGGGCACGATGCTCGTCAACGGATACGGCCCGACCGAGGCCACCACCTACAGCACGACGTACGACTGCGCCCGGCTCACCGCCGCGGACCCGATCGTGCCGATCGGCGGTCCGGTCGCCAACACCCGGGTGTACGTGCTGGACCGGCTCCTGCAACCGGTACCACCCGGCGTGCTCGGTGAGCTGTTCGTCGGCGGGGACGGGGTGGCCCGCGGCTACCTCGGCCGCCCCGACGCGACAGCCGAGAGGTTCGTGCCCGACCCGTTCGGGCCCCGCACGGGGGGCCGGCTCTACCGCACCGGCGACGTCGTCCGGCAGCGCCCCGACGGGTTGATCGAGTTCGTCGGCCGGTCCGACCACCAGGTCAAGATCCGTGGGTACCGCGTCGAGCCGGGCGAGGTGACCGAGGCGCTGCGCGGCGGCGGGCTGCTCCGCGACGCGATCGTGCGCGCCGACCGCGACGCCGCCGGAGACGCCCGACTCGTCGCGTACGTCGTGCCCGACGAGGGGGTACGCGCCGAGGAGGTCCGGGAACGGGCCCGCGAGCAGCTACCCGACCATCTGGTGCCGGCCGTGTTCGTGGAGCTGCCCCGGCTGCCGCTGAACCGCAACGGCAAGGTGGACGTCGCGGCGCTGCCCGCCCCCGACGCCGCCGCGACAGCCGACGACGACGCCCCGCGTACGCCCACCGAGCGGACGGTGGCCGAGATCTGGCAGGACGTCCTCGGCGTGCCGGTGCGCCGCCGCGTCGACGACTTCTTCGACCTGGGCGGGCGGTCCCTGAAGACGACCCGGGTCCGCTCCCGGCTCGCCGCCGCGCTCGGCGCGGAGGTGCCGTTGCGGCTGATCTTCGACCACCCGACGGTGGCCGGGCTGGCCGCCGCGCTGGACGAGATCGGTGGCGCGCCCGCCGAGCCGGCCGAGCCGGCCGAGCCGGCCGAGCCGGCCGAGCCCGCCGCGCCCGCCGAGCCGGCCACGCCGGTCGCGCTGGGCGGTTCGCCTCCCGCCGATCTCGCGGGTCTTCTGGACCAGCTCGAACAGGGCATCGCCCGATGATCGGCGCCCTCACTCCCGCGCAGTTGCACCAGCGCGTGGACGCGCTGCCGCCCGAGCGGCGGCAGGCGTTCCTTGCCGCGATCCGCGCCGACGGCGACCGCTACGGCATCCACCCGCTCACCGCCGCCCAGGAGGGGATGCTGCTGCTGGCCCAGCTCCGACCGGACAGCCCCGCCTACCACGTGCCGTACCGGGTGGACCTGCGCGGTGACCTGGACGTGGCCGCGTTGCGCGGCGCGCTCGACGAGATCGTGGCGCGGCACGAGGCGCTGCGTACGGTGTTCGTGCCGCTGGACGGGCAGTCGTACCAGATGGTCCTGCCGCCGACCGGCCTGCCGCTGACGGTCGAGGACGTCGCGCCGGACCGGATCGACGAGTACGCCGCCGCCGAGGCGGTACGCCCGTTCGACCTGGCCCGGGGGCCACTGATGCGGGCCACCCTGTGCCGCACCGGCCCGACCGACTTCTCGCTGCTGCTCAGCCTGCACCACGTGGTCTGCGACGGCTGGAGCATGGGTCTGCTCTTCGAGGAGCTGTCGACGGCGTACGCGGCCCTGCGGGAGGGACGTCCGGTGGCGTTGCCGGCGGTTCCCCGGGACGTGCCGGCCGCGCTGGCTCAGGACGGGATGCTCGGCCCGACCGAACTGGCCCGGCGACTGGACTGGTGGCGCGACGCGCTGACCGGCGCGCCGCCCGGCCTCGACCTGCCCACCGACCGGCCCCGCCCGGCGGAGTTGGAGGATGCCGGACACGAGATCGAGTTCTCCTGGCCGCCGGAGCTGGCCGAGCGGGTCGCCGAGGTGCAACGACGTACCGGCGCCACCCCGTACATGATCTTCGCGGCAGCCTGGGCGGCGTTGCTGCACCGTCGCAGCCAGCAGCCGGACCTGCTCATCGCCACACCGGTGGCGAACCGGCAGACGCTCGACAGCGAGACCGCCGTCGGCTTCTTCGTCAACACGCTGGTGCTGCGCAGCCGGGTCGACGGTGGACTGACCTTCGCCGCGCTGCTGGACCGGCTGCGGGACTCGGCGCTGACCGCGCTGACCGACCCGGTGCCGTTCGACGCCCTGGTACAGGAGCTGCGCCCGGCCCGCGACCCCGGCCGCCGCCCCCTCGCCCAGGTCATGTTCGCCGTCGAGGACGGCTGGGAAGAGCGGCTGACGCTGCCCGGGGTGACCGTGCTGGCCAGCGGCGAGACGCACACCGGCACGTCCATGTTCGACCTCACGCTGACCGTCACCGCCCACGAGGGCCGGATCGACGGGCGGATCGAGTACCGGACCCGGCTCTTCGACGAGTCCACCGCCCGCGCGCTCGCCGACCAGCTCGACACCCTGCTCATGGCCGCGCTCGCCACCCCGGATACCCCGGTGGACCGACTGCCGCTGCTGGACCCGGCCGCCGGTCGGGACCTGGTCGACCGCTGGGCCGCCACCGCGCCCGCGTCACCGGACCAGCCGAGCCTGGGCGAGCTGGTCGCCCGCCAGGCTGCGGTGACCCCGGACGCCGTGGCCCTGGCGTACCGCGATCAGGCCATGACCTACCGGGACCTGGACGCGCGGGCCGACCGCCTGGCCCGGGCACTCGCCGCCCGGGGCGTGCGGGCCGAGACGACCGTCGGCGTCTGCCTGCCCGCCGGCCCGGACTGGGTGGTCACCTTCCTCGCCGTACTCCGGGCGGGTGGGGTCTATCTGCCCCTGGACCCGCAGCTACCGGCGGCCCGGCTGGCGTACCTGCTGGCGGACTCCGCCGCCGCGCTGGTGGTGACCACGGCCGACGCGCAGCTCGCGCTCCCCGCCACCGCCGTGCCGCTGCTCCACCTCGACGACGCCGCGCCGCACGACCAGGCCCCGCCGTCGGTGGCCGTTCATCCCGACTCCGCCGCCTACCTGATCTACACGTCCGGTTCGACCGGGCTACCCAAGGGCGTCGTCGGCACCCACCGGGGGCTGGCCAACCTCGCCGAGGCGCAGGCCCGGCTGGTCGGCGTCCGGGCCGGCGACCGGGTCCTGCAGTTCCACTCGATCAGCTTCGACGTGGCGCTCTCCGATGTGGTCACCGCGCTCACCGCGGGGGCCACCCTGCGCCTGCTCGGCCCGGACGAGCGCACGCCCGGTCCCGACCTGGCCGCCGCGCTCACCCGGCACCGCGTCACGGTCGCCGACCTGCCGCCGGTGGTCCTCGACGCGCTGGACCCCGCGGCCGTGCCCGACCTGCGGATACTCACCGTGGGCGGGGAACCCTGCGCGCCGGACGTCGCCGCTGCCTGGTCGCGCGACCGGCTCCTGATCAACGGGTACGGCCCGACCGAGGCCACCGTCACCGCCACCGCCGCCCAGTGCGCACCCGTGGACACCGAGTTGCCGATCGGCCGCCCGCTGACCGGGGTGCGCACCTACGTCCTCGACACCGAGCTGCGGCCGGTGCCCCCCGGGGTGCCCGGCGAGCTGCACCTCGGCGGCGTCGGAGTGGCCCGCGGCTACCACGGCGACCCGGCGCTCACTGCCGGCCGCTTCGTCCCGGACCCGTACGCGCCGACGCCGGGGGCGCGGATGTACGCCACCGGTGACCTGGTCCGCTGGCGCGCCGACGGGCAACTGGTCTTCCTCGGCCGGGCGGACAACCAAGTCAAAATCAACGGTTACCGGATCGAGCTGGGCGAGGTGGAGGCCCACCTGCGTCAGTGCCCGGGCGTACGCCGGGCCGCCGCCGTGGTGCGGACCGACTCGCCCGGCGGCCGGCGACTCGTCGGCTACCTCGTCGGCGACGGGTTGGCGGTGGACGAGCTGCGTCAGAGCCTGCTGCGGCGCCTGCCCCGCTATCTCGTGCCGAGCGCCTTCGTGGTGGTGCCCGACCTGCCGGTCACGTCCAGCGGCAAACTCGACCCGTCCCGCCTGCCCGCCCCCGCCGTGGCCCGCGCCGACCTCGGCGCCGCGTACGTGGCGCCCGACGGCGCGGTCGAACGGGCCATCGCCGACACCTGGCGACAGGTTCTCGGGCTCGACGACATCGGGGCGGACGACAACTTCTTCGACCTCGGCGGCACATCCCTGCTGCTGGCGCGGGTGCAGACCCGACTCGCCGACCGGTTGGGTCGACCGGTGCCCGCGGTGGAGCTGTTCCGCTACCCGACCGTCGCGCTGCTGGCGCGCTTCCTCGACGGCGCATCCGCGCCGACGGCGGCGGCGGGCGGCGGTCGACGACGAGACGAACGCAAGCAGGCGCTGGCCGAACGGGCCCGCCGGGCCCGCCCGGTGACGGCGGGGGAGGGACGAGCGTGACCGACCAGGAGACCGGACTCGAGATCGCCATCGTCGGGATGGCTGGCCGCTTTCCCGGCGCGGCCGACGTCGACGAACTGTGGCGGCGGATCCTCGCCGGGCAGGAGACCATCACCCGGTTCACGGACGCGGAACTGGCCGCCGCCGGGCTGAGCGAACAGGAGCGGAGGCACCCCGACCATGTGCCGGCGCACGGCGCGCTGCCGGAGGTCGACCGCTTCGACGCCGGCTTCTTCGGCTACTCGCCCCGCGACGCGCGGCTGCTCGACCCGCAGCAGCGGCTCTTCCTGCAAACCGCCTGGACCGCCCTGGAACGCGCCGGCCACCTCGCCGGGGACCCCGGCCGGCTGGTCGGCGTGTACGCCGCCGCGGCGGCCAGCGGCTACCTGCTGCACCACCTGTTCCGCAACCCGCGACTCGACTCGGTCTCCGAGTACGAGCTGCTGCTCGCCAACGACAAGGATTCGCTGCCCACCCGGGTCGCGTACCACCTGGACCTGCGCGGACCCGCCGTCGCGGTGCAGACGGCGTGCTCGTCGTCGCTGGTCGCCGTGCACCTCGCCGCGCAGGCGCTGCTCGCCCGCGAGTGTGACGTCGCGCTCGCCGGCGCGGCGCACGTCCTGTTGCCCGGCGGCACCGGCTACCGCCACGAGGCCGGCGGCATCATGTCCCGCGACGGGCACTGCCGGCCGTTCGACGTACGCGCCACCGGAACCGTGGGAGGCGACGGCGCCGCCGCCGTCGTCCTGCGCCGGCTGGCGGACGCCCGCGACGACGGAGACACGGTGTACGCCGTCATCCGGGGCTCCGCCATCAACAACGACGGCCGGGTGAAGGTCGGCTTCACCGCGCCCGGCGTGGACGGTCAGGTCGCCGCGATCCGGGCCGCCCAGGAGGTGGCCGAGGTCGACCCCACCACCATCGGGTACGTCGAGGCGCACGGCACCGGCACCGAGCTGGGTGACCAGATCGAACTGCGGGCCCTGACCGAGGCGTTCCACAGCGCCGAGGGTCGGGGTGCTGACGCGGGTCGGGGTGCTGACAGTGCACGGTGTGCGCTCGGCTCGGTCAAGTCGATCGTCGGTCACCTCGACGTCGCCGCCGGCGTGACCGGGCTGATCAAGGCCACGCTGGCGCTGCACCACGGGGTGGTGCCGCCCAGCCCGTACTGCACCGAGCCGCACCCCGAGCTGGCCGGTGGACCGTTCCGGGTGCCCACCACGCCGCAGCCCTGGCCCGATCTGGGCGCGCCGCCCCGCGCGGCGGTCAGCTCCTTCGGCATCGGGGGCACCAACGCCCACGTCGTGCTCCAGGCCGCCGAACCGGCGGAGCGCGCCCCGCGCGACGAGCGTTCCGCGCACGTGCTGGTGCTCTCCGCCCGGGACACCGACGCACTCGACCGGGCCCGCGCCCAGCTCGCCACCCACCTGGACGCGAATCCGGACGTGCCGCTGGCCGACGTCGCGTACACCCTGGCCCGCACGCGACGCGCGTTCGGCCACCGGTTGGTCACCGTCGCCCGGGACGCCAAGAACGCCGCCGCCCAGCTCGCCGACCGTGGCGCGACCTCGGTCCGTACCGGCGTCGCCACCGGTACGCCGGCCGGGGTGGCGCTACTCTTCCCCGGCCAGGGCGCACAGTACGCGGGGATGGGCCGGACCCTGTACCGCACCGAACCGGTCTACCGGGCGGCCTTCGACCGCTGCGCCGACCTGCTGCGCCCACACCTCGACGTGGACCTGCGGACGCTGCTCTGCCCATCCGGCGAGGCGGTCCCCGCCGCACCCGAGCTGGACGAGACCCGACTCACCCAGCCGGCCCTGTTCGCCGTCGAGTACGCCCTGGCCGAGCTGCTGCGCCACCGTGGCGTACGCCCGGCCGCGATGGCGGGGCACAGCCTCGGCGAGTACGTGGCCGCCTGCCTGGCCGGCGTCTTCACGCTGCCCGACGCGCTCGCCACCGTCGCGGTGCGCGGCCGGCTCATGCAGGCGCAGGCCCCCGGCTCGATGCTCTCGGTGGCCCTCGGCGTCGACGAGATCACGCCGCTGCTGCCCGACGGGGTGGAGATCGCCGCCGCCAACGCGCCGCACCTCGTCACCGTCTCCGGAACGACAGCCGCCGTCGCCGCGTTCGCCACCGACCTGCGCGGGCGCGGGGTGGCCTGCCGGGAGGTCCGCACCTCGCACGCGTTCCACTCGGCCATGATGGAACCCGCCCTGACCGGCTTCGCCGCGCACCTGCGCGAGATCCCGCTGCGCCCGCCCACCGTCCCGGTCGTGTCGAACGTGACCGGACGCTGGCTCACCGACGACGAGGCCACCGATCCCGACTACTGGGTGCGGCAGCTTCGTCGCCCGGTCAACTTCACCGCGGCCGCCGACCTGCTGCTCGGCGAGCGGTACGCGCTGCTGGAGGCCGGCCCGGGCCGCACCCTGGCCACCCTCGTCCGCCAGCACCCGGCCGCACGCGGCGTGCCGGTGCTGACCAGCCTGCCCGCCGACCGCACCCCGTCGGGCGAGGACGATGCCGTTGCGTTGGCCGTCGGCCGGCTCTGGCTCGCCGGGGCGCCCGTCGACTGGCCCGCCGGACGACGGCGGGTGCCCCTGCCCACGTACCCGTTCGCCCGCGAGCGGCACTGGGTCGACGCGTACCGGCCGGGTCCGGTGGCCGCCGAGGAGACCGCGCCGGACGCCGCCGCGCCGCCACCCACCGCACCGGACGTCTCCACCGGGCCGACCGACGAGCCGTACGAGGTGGTGCGGCGGATCTGGGTGGACCTGCTCGGGGTAGACGAGATCGGCCCCGACGACGACTTCTTCGAGCTGGGCGGCCACTCGCTGCTCGGCACCCGCGTGGTGGCGCGACTGCGCGACGCGTTCGGCGTCGACCTGCCACCCGCGGCGGTCTTCGAGTCGCCCACCCCCGCCGCGCTGGCGCGGACCGTCGCGGCGCTGGCGTCGCCCACTCCCGCCGTACCGGATGGTGACCTCTCCGACCTGCTCGCGGAGATCCGGGCGATGTCCCCGGAGAGTCTCGCCCGCGAGCTGCACCTGGCCCGACACGAGGAAGGACAGACAGATGGCTGACGAGCACCGCGTGGTGGTCAACGACGAGGAGCAGTACGCCCTGTGGCCCCGGCACAAGGAGGTGCCCGACGGCTGGCGGGACGCGGGCTGCGCCGGCAGCCGCCAGGAGTGCCTGGACTTCGTCACGCGTACCTGGACCGACATGCGCCCCCGCAGCGTCCGCGAACACCTCGCCGCCGGCTGAACCGCCGGTCACCACCCCGCATGCGCCCCCGCCGCGTCCGCGAACACCTCGCCGCCGGCTGAACCGCCGGTCACCACCCCGCCGAGTGACGCCGGCGCTGGGCCAGGCGGTGGCCCAACCGAGGGTGGCAGGCGTCCCGTGCCGCCTGTCGAGCTGCCCCAGAAATGGGGCATGTCCACAGCGTCTTGCTGCCCCAGAAGTGGGGCAGCTCGACAGCGTCGCCGGATAGTGGGGCCACCCGTCCGCCGGGTATCCGGGGCGTAGGCACCCGGGCGTCAGACCACCGGGCATCCGGGGCATCAGACCTCCGGGCATCCGGGACGTCGGACCCCGGCATCCGGGACGTCGGACCCCGGCATCCGGGGCGTCGGACCCCGGCATCCGGGACCCCGAGCCGTCGGCATCCGAAGTGCCGAGCTGTCAATGTAATGTTGACACGGTGACGACGGCATTGACCTGCTTGGCTGAGGTGCATGCCACTCGTGCACGCCTGGACGAGCGGGAGGCCGAGCTGATCGACCGGGCGCGCCACGACGGTGCGACCTGGGCGCAGATCGCGACGGCGCTGGGCCTCGGCAGCCGGCAGGCCGCCGAGCAGCGCCGGCAGCGCCTGGCCAGTGTGCGACGGGCTCGCCGGCAGGCCCTGGATCGTGCGTACGACCGACGGATCGTGGTCCTGCGCGGCGCAGTGGCCGACCTGGAGCGCTGGATCGCGACGGACCGACGCTGGGACTCCCGGTTCCGTCGGGCGGCACTGGTCCGGAGCACCGTGGAGACCGCCCTGGACGCCGCTCCGGGCTCGCTGCACGCGTTGGCCCTGCACGTCGTCGCCGACCTCGACACCGCCGATGACCGGCTGCCGCCGCCGGTATGTGCCCTGGCGGCGGCGGTGCGCATCGCCCTGTCAACAACAGATTGACGTCCTCGACGCGGGCGAGACGGCGCTGCTGCCGTCCGCGCTGACCGCGACCGAGCTCGGCGACGTGAACGGGTGGCGCTCCAGCGCTCAGGAGGGCATGAAGCTCGTCGCTCCGCTGGCCGGAGCGGGCCTCTACGCGTGGCACGGCGGTCCGGTGGTCGCCGTCCTCAGCGCGGCGATGCCCGTCGTGATCGCCGCCCTCTACCCGGCGGTGCGGCTTCACCGGCCCGCGTCCGCGCGGTCGGCCCGGCCACGACAAGGCCTGCGCGAAGGCCTCAGGATCCTGTCCGGACAGCCCGCGATCCGCGTACCGGTCCTGCTCGCCGCCGTGTCGATAGCCGCCTCCGGCTTCGCGACGGCAGCCCTCTACGCGACGGCAGCCCTCTACGCGACCGCAGCCCTCTACGCGATCGTCGTGACCGAGCTGCGGCTGCCGACCACGTTTCTCGGCGTGCTGGTCAGCGTCCAGGGCGCCGGCTCCATCGTCGGCGGACTGATCGTCGGTCGGCTCCTCGCCCGACGAGGGCCCGTCGCTGTGGGTGTCGCCGGGACGGTGCTGTTCGCCGTGGGCTGCCTGGCGCGCTGCCTGCCCTGGTGGCCGGGCACGGTAGCGGGCGCGGTGATCGCCGGCGTCGGGCTGCCGTGGACCCTGGTCGCGGCGGTCACCGCCGTCGGGCTGCCGTGGACCCTGGTCGCGGCGGTCACCGCCGTACAAGCGCACACCCCGGCGGCGCTTCTGGGCCGGCTCGCCGCGACTGCCAACACCGCGATGTTCGGTCCACTGGTCCTGGCGATCCCGCTCGGCTCCACCACTGCTCAGCCGTCAACGATCACAACAGACGGACGTCCGCGACCGGATGACGCTCGACCCGACCGTCGCGTCACTCCTCGGCGAGGTGGTCGGGGGACTCCAGGGCCGCCTTCACGGCTTGCAGGAACGCGACCGCCTCCCGGCCGTTGACCACCCGGTGGTCGTAGACGGCGCTGAGGTTGACGAACCGGCGCGTCACGACCTGACCGTCGGCGTCCAGCGCCAGCTCGTCCTGGGTGCCGCCGATCGCCACCACGCAGGTCTGGCCGGGGAAGACGATCGGCCCGGCGAGTACCACGTCGGGGTCGGTGTGCAGGGAGACGACGATGGTCCCGCCGGCCAGCTCGCCGGCCCGGAAGCCCTCACCGCCGGCCCGGGTGCGGAAGTCCATCAGCGTCTCGGCGATCTCCGCGCAGGTCAGCTCCTCCACGTCGCGGACCACCGGGATGAACAGGCCCGTGCCGACGTCGATGGTGACGCCGACGTGCGCCGCCTCGGCCAGACGTACGCTGCTGCCGTCGCCGGGTGCGGCGAAGAGCAACGGGTGGTCCTCGCGCAACCCACCGATGACCTTGACCAGCAGCTCGGGCAGGCCGACCAGGGTGCGGGTGGCACGGGTGAGCTGCCGGGCCACCGCGAGGGCGGCGTCGGCCCGGACCTTGACGACGGCGAGCGCCGCAGGCACCTCCCGGTGGGACTCGGTGACCACGGCGGCCACCGCGCGCTGGGCGCGGGAGAGCGCGTGCACCGGGCGTGGGTCGTCCGGCTCCGGGCCGTCACCGGCCGCCAGCGCGGCGGCCGCGGCCACCACCACCGGCTCGGTCGCGGCCGCGGCCAGCACCACCGGCTCGGTCGCGGTCGGGGGCGCCGCCGACCGGTCGGCGAGGAGGCGTTCCACATCGGTACGACGAACGACCGCCTTGCCGAGCCCCCGCAACTCGTCGTCGCCGAGACCGTGCGCCGCCGCGAGTTCCCGGGCCGAGTCGGTGAGGACGGGCCCACCGGGCCGCACGTCGGGCGTCGACGCGGCCGGCGTAACCGCCTCGGCAAGGAACCGCTGCCGGGCCTGCTCGTCCTCGAAGACGCGACCGATGACGTCACCGGGTGCGCACTCCTGGTTGACCTCGACGAGCCGGTGCAGCACTCCGTCACCGTCGCTGAGCAGCTCCTCGGCCGCCTTGGAGGTCTCCACCTCGGCGATCGGCTCCCCGGCGCGCACCTGCTCGCCGTCCTCGGCCAGCCAGTCGAGCAGGACGTACGACGTGTCGTTGTTGTTGAGCTTGGGAACGACCAGGTCAGTCACCACTGACGACCTCCTTCACGGCCTGGTGGATGGCGGTGTCCTGCACCAGCACGGTGCGTTCGAGATGCGCGGCTGTCGGGATGACGCTGTCGGCGGAGTGCACGAGGCGTACCGGCGCGCGCAGCGATCCCCAGAGCCGCCGGTGCACGACCTGCGCCAGTTCGGCGCCCCAGGTGCCGCCGGCGGTGCTCTCCTCGGCCACCACGACCCGGCCGGCCCGCGCGATCGGCGGCAGCAGGGTGTCCACGTCCAGCGGCCAGAGCCGCGACGGCACCAGCACCTGGCAGACGATGTCGTCGCGCAACAGCAGCTCCCGGGCGACCGACACGGCCCGGGCGGCCAACCCACCGGGTACGACAAGCACGCAGTCGGCCTGCTCCTCCTCGTCCACCCGGACCCGGGCGACGTCGGCGTCGGCGCCGATCAGGTCGTAGCGGAACAGCTCGTCCACGACGCCGTCGGCGTACATGCGGTTGGTGTAGAGGACCTTGTCCTCGAAGAGTAGACCCGGCCGGCCGGTGGCGAGCATGCCGGCGAGCACCGTCCGGTTGTCGTGGAACGGGGACACCTCGTGCACGCTCAGGCCGGGGATGCCGATGAAGTGCTTCAGAGGGCTCTGGCTGTGCGTCGGGCCGTACCCCCGGTTGCCGCCGCTGGGGCAGCGCACCACCAGCCGCATCGGCACCCGCCGGCCGTACATGGCGGTGGACTTGCTGGCGAAGTTGAGGATCTGGTCGAACGCCAGCGCCACGAAGTCACTGAACATGATCTCGACGATCGCGCTCTGCCCGGCCAGCGCCAGCCCGCCGGCCACACCGACGATCCCGCCCTCGCTCAGCGGGGTGGACAGCACCCGCTCCGGCCAGCGCTCCGACAGTCCCCGGGTCACCTTGAACGCCCCGCCGTACGGGTCGACGAGGTCCTCCCCGAGCACGGTCAGCGCGGGGTCCTCGGCCAGCAGCGCGTGCAGCGCCTGGTTGAGGTTCTCCACCACCCGATCAGCCACGGCCCTCCTCCGTCCAGCGGCTCGCCGGCCGGCCGGCGACGTCGGCGACTACCTGCGCCACGTACGCCCGCTGCCGCTCGTCGTGCGCGTCGAAATGCTCCGGGTACGCCTGCGCGTAGCGGACGTACCAGTCGTGCGCCCGCGCGTGCGCGATCTCCTCCGGGCGGCGGCTGTCGTCGCCCTTGCTGTGCGGTCCCACCCGGTGGGTGAGCAGTTCGACCACGTACGGCGTGGACCGCTCGCGGACCCGGCGCAGCGCCGGCGTCAGCGCGGCCCGGACGACCTCGGTGTCGGTGGAGGTGATCCGGAGATGGTCCACCCCGAAGGCGCGGGCCCGACCGCCGATGCTGCCGGCGAGCTGGGCGACGGTCGGCGTGGACTGGGCGATGCCGTTGTTCTCCACCACCAGCACCAGCGGCAGGCCCCAGAGCGCGGCCATGTTCAGCGCCTCGTAGACGGCGCCCTCGCCCCACGTGCCGTCGCCCAGGTAGACCAGCGCCAACCGGCCCGGCTCGGTGCGCTTGAGGTGCAGTGCCACCCCGGCGGCGACCGGCGCGCTCTCGCCCTGCACACCTGTCGACAGGTAACGGTCCCGCAGGATGTGCTGGCTGCCGCCGACGCCGTGGCACACCGCGCCCTCGCGGCCCATCACCTCGGCCAGCAGACCGTGCGGATCGTCGAACCGGGCCAGGTAGTGACCGTGACCACGGTGGTTGCTGAACACGAAGTCGCCGTCGGTGAGCAGCGGGCGCAGGGCCACCGGCACGTACTCCTGCCCCAGGCAGGTGTGCGTGGTGCCGTGCAGCTCGCCCCGCCCGAACATGTCCAGCAACGCCAGCTCGAAGTGCCGGATCAGCAGCAGCAGGTCCAGGTCGGCGTCGGTGAGCCGGGTCGGCGCGATCGGGGGCGCCTCGGTGCGGGTGGCGGTCACCGTGTCGCCCCGTCCAGCTCGCTGGCGACCAGGTCGACCAGCTCGCCGACCGCGGTCACCGCCAGGTACGCCCGCAGGTCCAGCCGTACGCGGAGGTCGTCCTCCAGCGCGGAGAGCAGGCGCAGCGCCTCCAGGCTGGTCCAGTTGGACAGCGACGTGAACCGGACATCGGGTGAGATATCCTCGGCCGGTACGTCCGCGACCTGCTCGATGAGGCCCGCGACGGTGGTGAACAGGTCAGGCACGGATGTCTCCCTCCTCCAAGGCGATCCACGCCGGCAGCAGCCGGGGCGGGGGATGCAGCGGCAACACGTGCCGGGTGGTGCCGTCCTCGACGGCGGCCACGGTGAAGCCGGCGGACGGCCACACGGCCCCGCCGGGCTTGTTGCGGGCGGTGGGCCGGAACAGCGCCTCCAGCCGGGTCGCGCCGGCGGCTCGGGCCAGCTCCGCCACCCGGTGCAGCGCGGCCTGTTCGACGCCCCGGGAGAAGACCCGGCAGCTCAGCACGAAGTTCTCGATCACCCACGCGTCCGGGTCGGTCCGGTCCAGCCACAGGCCGCCCACCAGTCCCTCCGCGCCGAACCGGTCGGCCACCTCGACGGTGAGCACCAGGTGGTCGGGGGAGTCGGCGCGCGCTCGCGTCTGCGCCTCGGTGTGCGCCCGTTCGGCCATCGTGAACTGGTTGGTGCGCAGCCCGAGCTGCGCGACCCGGGGCAGGCTGTGCGCGTCGACCTCCCGGACGCTGACGCGCAACTTCAACTCGTGCAGGTAATCGGCGGCCGAGTCGAAGGTCGCGGCGAAGCGCTCCCGCCCGGCGCGGGCCCGGTACAGCTCGGTGCGTTCCCGGTCGGTGACGCCGGTGGCCAGCACGGTGAAGTGCCCCTCGGTGAGCAGCCTGGTGGAGAAGCCCGCCGGGTCGCCGGCCAACTCCACCACCCGTACGCTCGGCAGCTCGTGGCGTACCAGCTCGCACTCGAACGGGCTGTCGTCGGCGAACACGACGGCGTCCAGGCCCAGGTTGAGGCCGGTCGCGAGCTGGCGCAGGTTCTCGTCCTTGCGCCCCCAGTTCACCGCCTGCGCGACGAAGTCGTCGGCGCGCAGCAGCAGGTCCGGATGCTGTGCGAACGCCTCGGTCACCAGATCGGGGTCGTTCTTGCTGCACACCGCGAGCAGCACACCCTGCCGGCGCAGCGCCAGGGCGCGACGTTGCACGTCCCGGTGACAGTTGCCCGGGTAGTCGGTGCCGAGCCGGATGCCGGTGAGCCCGTCGTCGCCGAGCACACCCGCCCAGAGGGTGTTGTCCAGGTCCAGTGCGAGCACCTTCGCCGTCCGCCCGAGGACCGCGCGGCAGAACGTGGCCGCCTCGTGGGCGTACCGCCGCTCCACCGTGGGCGTCCACGCCATGCTGGCGAACCGGTACAGGCGCTCGTCGCGCACCGGGCCGTCGTGGTCCACCAGCAGCGTCTCCAGATCCAGGGTGTACGTCGTGTCCCGCGCGCCCAGCTCCAGCAGCTGGGAGTTCAGCTCCCGCCAGATCCGGCCCAGCTCGGCCCGGCCGCGGAAGCTGACCAGGCCCCGGTGCTCCAACGGCGACAGCGGCACGGTGTGCAGCAGCACCGCGCCGTCGTCGCGCGTCGCGTACCCGCGCAGCGCGGCGGCGAGCACGCCGGCCCGTTCGCCCAGCACGTCGGCGAGGCCGGCCAGGTCGCCGGGATCCCACTCGGCGGGCAGGAACCAGCCGTCGTGCAGCAGGCAGAGCGTCACGTCCGGCCGAAACTCGGCCAGCGTCGAGCGCGGGTCGCTGAGGTCGAGCACGAGCTGGTCGAAGCCGGAGATGTGGATCTCGGCGGCGATGCCGATCCGCAGCAGCGCCACCCGCAGCAGCGGTTCCAGCGTGCCCGGCGTGAACGTGCCGGTGACCGCGACCCGCAGCGGGCGGAGTGCGAAGTCTGGGCTGGCCAGCTTCTCGACGGGTACGTCGGCGAGCAGCCGGCCGGCGGACGCGACGGTGGTGACCGCCGCGTCGTCCAGGTGTACCAGGCCGGGCGCCAGCTCCGGGTCGGCGGCCGCGTCGGGTCGGCGCAGCCGGCGAATCCGGTGCAGGACCTCCTCGACTCTCATGTTCGGTGTTCCTTCCCGTGGGTGGGGTGCGGCCGGTCAGACCCGCAGCAGGGTGCAGACCCAGTGCATGCCGCTGCCGGTGCTGGTGAGGGCGACCAGGTCGCCGGCGGTCAACTCGCCGTTGTCGAGGTGGTGCTCCAGGCCGATGAGCTGGTCGGCGCAGCCGATGTGGCCGTGCGCGAGGGCCAGCTCGACGTTCGTCCGTTCCAGCTCCACGCCGAGGTCCTTGGCCAGTTCGGCGAACTGTCGGACGTTGTCGTGGAAGTGCACGAACCGGCGGACGTCGGCCAGCGTGACGCCGGCCCGGTCGCAGGCCGTCTCCACCACCTGCCGGTTGCGCTCCCGGATGGTCGCGACGAACCGGAACATCCGCCGGACATCGCCGGCGAAGAACTCGTTGAGCCGGTCCGCCGGGTCACCGACGCGGGGGGTGTCGCCGTCCGGCGTGAACGGCTGGGCCGCGCCGCCGACGGGCATGCGCATGAAGCCCGCGTACCGGCCGTCGGTGATCGTCTCGGTGGCCAGCCAACGGCACCGGTCGTGGTCGCGCACCAGCACCGCCGCCGCCGCGCCGTCGGAGAAGACACTGGTGTTCACCTCCATCCGGTTCCAGTACGGCTCGCACACCCGGTTCGCGCCGATCAGCAGCGCCGTCCGGTACTCGGGGTGGGTGGCGAACCGCCCGGCCACCGTGTCGAACGCGGCCACTCCACCGCCGCACGCCTGGTTGAGCAGCACCGCCTCGGCCCGGTGCGCGCCGAGGCGGGCCTGGGTGTGCGCGGCCGGGTCCCAGTAGAGGTATTCGGCCAGGTCGGGGATGGCCAGCACCACGAGGTCCACGTCGGCGGCGGTCAGCCCGGCCCGGTCCAGGGCCGTGCCGCCGGCCACGACCGCCAGGTCGGTCACCCCGACGGCGGGGCCGGCCCGGTGGAAGGTCCGGTACTCCCAGGACCGCAGACGGTCCAGATCGTTCGTGTACGCGGCCGCGGCCGCCGCCACGTCGACCGGCTCGCCGAGGACGTGGGCCAGGGCGGCCACCCCGACGCCGACCAGCGGCGCGCTCATCGCCGTACCGCCGTGGCTGTCGGCGTCGACGCCGCCGCCGGTGGCGTCGGGTCGTCGTCGGACGTGTGGGCGGCGCGCAGCCGGACCCGGGGGTCGGCGGGCGTGACACCATCCACCTCGGACAGGAAGCGCCGGGCGGTGCCGTTGCGGCCCGTGTCGGTCCAGCGGACGACGACCTCACCGGCGCCCGCCGCGCCGGCCCGGCGGGTTACCTCCCGCAGCACGGCCGCCTCGACGCCCTTGCCCAGCACCGGGCAGGAGAGCGAGAAGACGTCGACCGTCCAGCGGTCGGCGGTCCGGTCCAGCGCGACGAGGCCCGACGTGCCGTAGTCGCCCAGCCGGTCGCGGACGCGGATCGCCAGCAGGTCGGCGGCCCGCTCGGCCAGCGCGGCGGCCGGTGGGGCCGGGGCGACGGCGAAGTCGTGTGCGCGGGCGGCGACCTCGGCCACCTCGGCGACGCCGTCCGCGGCCACCGGCCGGTAGTCCACCTGGACGTCCAGGCCGGCCACGAAATCGTCCAGGGACAGCGCGGCGTGCGGCGCGTCGGCCGACCGGGCCGGACCGCCGCTCCACCGCCGCTCCGGCAGCCGGTCGGTCAGCCCGGCCGCCCGCAGCTCGTCCGACCAGAGCGCGGGATCGGCCCCGAACGGTACGCGTCGCGATGGCCCCTCGACGGCCGGCCGCCCCTCGCCGGGCGGCACGAGGTGCGCCGCGCCGACGCCGGCCAGGACAATCTGGGCCGGGGCGACGTGCAGCTCGGCGGCGATCTCGGCGAGCTGTTCGTCGATCGGGCGCGCGTCGGTGACCCAGCCGTCGAGCACGCTCAGCAGGTCAGCGGCGTCGCCGTCCGACCACCAGCCGACGCCGGTGGCCCGCAGCGCCACGCGTACGCCTGCGGCGCGCAGCTCGCGCAGCGCCGGCAGCAGGTGCGCCGCGCCGGTCAGCCCGTCGCCGTCGACGACCAGCGCCCGGCAGCTCGCGCCGAACCAGGACGCCACCAGCGCGGCGGCGGTCGCCCCGAGCCGGGCGAAGACCTCCTCGGTGTACGGCACCTTCGCGAGGCGGAACAGCACCGGGTGGTACGCCCGCTCGTCGCCGACGGCGCGTACCGCCTCGTCGGCGTCGACGAGCAGCACCCCCGGGTCGCCGGCCAGCCGGTCGCGCAGGCGCTGCCGTACGACGGTGGCGCTGGCGGCCACCCCGTCGGCGTGCATCGCGTCGGCCGGTCCGTACGGGCGAGCGGCGGGGACGGCCGGCAGGACGTACACCAGGAGGGCGCCGTGCCGGCGCGCGGCGGTGACGGCCGCCTCGGCCCCGGCCAGCAGCTCCGCCGCCCAGGCGTCGCCGGACGCGCCGGGGTCGCCGGCCTCCTCCAGCCGCTGCGCCACCAGCAGCACGTCGGGGCGTGCCTCGGTGAGGAAGCCGTCGGTTGCCAGGCACTGCTGCACGACCTGCTGGAACGGGCCGACGGTGAGCGTGGCGGTCAGACCGCGCTCGTGCAGGTCCAGGCCCAGGTACGGGACCAACGGGTCCACCGTGTAGCTGGCCAGCAGCGCGACGCGCAGCGTCGGAGCCGGCCGCTGGCGGGTGAGCGCCTGCCAGCGGGTGCGTCGGGTGAACAGGACATCGCTCATCGCGTCTCCGTGCCCTTGGCCCGCAGCACGCTCCGCAGCTCGCCGACGCTGCGCACGTCGCGGATCTCCTCGAAGGCGAAGGAGAGCCCGTAGACCTCCTCCAGGGTCACCACCAGTTGCAGGTGGCGCAGGCTGGTCCAGGTACCGATGGTCTCCGGTCCGGACTCGTCGGTGACCTCGGCCGGGTCGACGTCCAGCACCCCGGCCACCACCTCGGTGAGCGTCACTTGGCCACCACCGCGCGGTCGTCGGTCAACTCCTCGGTGCCCGAGGGCGACGGCAGCGGGGCCGGCGGGTCGGTCGGCTCGTCGTAGTCCGGCAGGTCGACCTCCATCCGGCGGATGCTCGGCGAGGCGAACCCGGCAGCCGCGACGCCGATGCCGAACAGGCCGACGATCACGAAGATCAGGCCCATCCCGGCGCCCGGGCCGCTGCCAACCAGCCACCCGAAGTACGGCACGCCCGGGCCGCCCTCGCGCATCATCGGCTCGAACCAGCGGTCCGCGGCGATACCGGCCAGGGCGGTGCCGCCGGGGTACGCCAGGTCCTCGATGAACTGGCGGGCGGCGAAGACCCGGCCCTGGTGCGACGGTTCGACCTTCTCCTGCCACACCGACTGGGCGTACCCGTCGATGAAGGGGATGGACAGGTGCAGGAAGAGCAGGGCGACCGACCAGACGATGATGCTGTCCCCGACGCCGTAGACGATCCGGCCGAGGACGCTGAAGACCAGGATGGCGATGAGCATCCGGCGGATCTTGTGGCGGGTGTTGGGCAGCAGTCCGAGCAGGAGCGCGCCGGCCACACCGCCCACCGCGCCGATGGTCTGCACCAGACCGACCGCGTTGGTGCTGCTGTCGGTGCGGGCCAAAATCTGCGGCACCAGCAGGGCGAAGCCGACCGCGGCGAGCACGTTGATGGCGAACATGATCGCCTCCAGCCCGGTGAACGCCCGGCTGGCCAGGATGTAGCGGAAGCCGTAGATCGTGTCGTACCAGAAGCCGCCCTCGTCCGGCTGCGTCGAGCGGGGCCGGGGTGGGAGCTGCACCAGCAACACCGCGCCGATCGCCACCACGTACGACAGCGCGTCGACGAGCAGGATGACCTTGATGTCCAGCAGGCCGAGCAGCGCGGCGGCGAGGCCGGGGGCGAAGATCACCGGGATGGTCCGGACCGCGAACATCATCGCGTTGGCCCTCGGGTACTGACCCTTCTCCATCATCACCGTGATGGTCGCCTGGTACGCCGGGAGCTGGAACGCGAGGAACGCGCCGGTGACCAGGTTGACCAGGTACAGGTGCCACACCTCGACCGAGCCGCTGAGGAACAACAGCAGTACGACGGCGGTGGTGAGCGCCGAGCCGACGTCGCTGAGCACGATGGTCAGTCGTCGTCCCCACCGGTCGACGAGCGCGCCGGCGATCGGGCTGAAGATCACGGTCGCGCCGAACGCGAACGCCATCAGCATGGTCAGGTCGAAGGCCCGGCCGGTGGCGTCCCACACCCAGATGCTCAGGGCGAAGTTCGTCATCCGGGTGCCGAGCGCCGACAGCAGCTGGCCGAACCAGATCGTGGTGAACCCGGCGAACCGGGACGGGCGTCGGAACGCCATAGGGGTCTCCTCCTACTGCCGTGGCGATTGCCCGTGGTTTCCGACCAGGCGCAAGAGGCTGGTCCGGATGCCGTCGAGCAGGTTCTCAGCGGTCTCCGGCCGGAAGGCCGGAGTGGCGTAGCTCAGATCGACGCGCAGCGCGGGGCCGGTGAGCGACCCCGTCACGTCGAAGGCGAAGGGCCACTGCCCGTCGGGGTCCTCGGTCGGGCCGAACGGCGCCGCGCAGACGTCGAGGAGCTGGTTGGCCGGGGCGACGTCGTCGAAGCCGTACCCGCCCATGTAGTTGACCGCCACCGTCGGCGGTGGCGTCGCGGCGAGCCGGGCGCGAACGTCGTCGTCGGGGCAGAGGTGGCGCAGCAGCGCGTACCCGATGCCGTTGTCCGGGACGCGGCCGAGCTGGCGGATCACCGAGCGGGCCGAGCGCGTCGCGTCGGTGGTGGCGGGCAGCTCCAGGCGCAGCGGATAGAGCACCTGGAACCAGCCCGTCGTACGGCTGACGTCGACGTCGTCGAAGAGCGCTTCCCGGCCGTGGCCGGTCGTGGCGACGGTGACCGCGCCGCCGGTGCGACCCCCGACGGTGTCCACCACCGCCCACACCAGCAGGTCCCGCACGCTGGCGCGCAGCCGGCGGGCGGCGGCGTGCAGTCCCCGGGTAGCCGCCTCGTCCAGGGTCACGCTGGCCAGGCCCAGGTCACCGAGGCGGAACGGCGCGGCGGCCGGCTCGTCGGCCAGCCGGGGCAGCACGCCCTCGTCGGCCTGCGCCAGCCAGAACGGCACCTGTTCGCGCAGTTCCGGCGAGCCCGCGTACTCGGCCAGTCGCCGTGCCCAGTCGCGGTACGACGTGGTCTTGGCCGGCAGCGCCGGCGCGGCACCGCGTTCGAGCTGGCCGCAGAGCGTCTCCAGGTCGGCGAGGAGCACACCCCGGGAGACCGCGTCGACGACGAGGTGGTGGTTGACGAGCAGCAGCCGGTCGGGCAGCTCCGGGCCGAGCCGGAAGTGCGCCACCCGGGCCAGCGGTCCGGCCGTGAGGTCCAGGGTGGTCTGTGCTTCGGCGCAGCGTGCCTCGACCGCCGCCTCCCGCTCGTCCACACCGAGCCCGGTCAGGTCGTGGCTGACGAACGGGACGGCGTCGGCCGGGTCGGCGTGGTGCTGACGCCAGCTCCCGTCCGCCTGCCGGGTCAGGCGCAGCCGCAGCGCGTCGTGCTGGGCCACCAGCCGACGGACCGCCTCGCGCAGCAGGTCGACCGGGAGCGGCCGGCCCAGCCGGAGGTAGTAGGGGTGGTTGAACAGGGCGGGCCGGCCCATGGTGGGGGCGATGACGTCGGTGAACCAGCGCTGCGCGCCGGTCAGCGGGGCGTCGCCGTGCACCTCGCCCTGCTCGGCGTGCGGCGACGCCGTCGCCTCCCCGAGGCTGGCGGCGAGTTCGGCGACCGTGGGGTGGCGGACGAGCTGGCGGGGGGTGATGTGGATGTCGGCCGCCGCGCAGCGGGCGACGAGCTGCATCGCGAGCAGCGAGTCACCGCCGGAGGCGAAGAAGTCGTCGGTGATGCCGAGCTGGTTGGTGCGCAGCAGCTCCGACCAGATCACCACGAGCTGACGTTCCCGGTCCGTGCGCGGCGCGGCGGCGGCCCGGTCGGCCGAGCGCCGGTACCCGTCGGTGACCGCGCCACGCACCGCCGTCGCGTCGCCCAGCTCGGTGGCCACCTCGGCCAGCAGACCAGCGGGAATCCGGTCGACCGGCGCTTCAACATCCACTGTGGTCCCGGCGTCGAGCGACCAGAGACTCCGCAGCACGTCCACCGGCCCGTTCGCCGGGTCGACGGGCAGCGCCAGGGCATCGGGCGGCGCGGGTTCGGTGGCCGGATGCAGCAGCAGGGTGGCCGCGTCGGTCGCAGGTGTCGGGGCGTACCCGATGATTCCGGCGGTGACCAGCGCGGACAGCTCCGCGCCCTGCGGCGTCGTGGTGAGTAGCACCTCGCGCCCGGCGCGGGTCTGGGCCGCGAGCAGCCGTGCCAGCTCCGCCTGTCGGTGCGCCGGGCCGGCCGGTACGACCAGCCGGCGCAGAGCCGGATGCCGGACCGCCCGCCGTACCAGCAGGGTCGCGGTGACCGCCGCCAGCTCCGGCGACCACTCGTCGCCGGCGAACAGCTCCGGCACCCGGTAGCGCCGCGCCCATGCCTCGACCGCGACGACGTCGACGTCCGGTCGGGCCTCGGCCAGCCGCGCGGTCAGCTCGGCGAAGACCGCGTTCCACGGTGACGTCCGGTACGGCGGCGACGGCGGGCAGACCGCGATCGTCAACGCCGCCGCGCTGTGCGCCCGGTGCACGTCCAGTGCCGCCAGCAGCTCGGTGAGGAAGGCGCGCAGCCCGACGATGCCCGCGCCGAGCGGACCGGGTGTCAGCCGGTCCTCCCAGCGCAGGACCAGCGCGTTGCGGTCCCGCCGGCCGGTCGCCAGGCCGGCGGCCGGGTCCCGCAGCAGCCGCAGCAGCGCGCCGGACGCGAGCTGTTCGAGGGTGTGCGGCAGGCCGAGCAGTCCGGCCCAGAAGCGGACGGTCTCCGCGAGCCGCGGCACCTCGACGGTGCCGCCGACCACCAGCCGGGGCGCGGGCGGCGCGGACCGACGGGACGTCCGCGCACGCCGACCCGCGCTGATCGGGGCGTCCGGCCGACGCACCCCGTCGTCGAGCATCCGTCCGAGCCCGGTGAGCAGCCGGACCATCCGCTCCGGCCCGAACAGATCCGCCCGGTACGCCAGGTAGGCGTGCAGGTCGTCGCCCTGCCAGGTGACGCTGAGGAAGAGGTCGAAGTCGACACCGACGCTCGGCACCTCGACCGGCGTGGCGGCCAGCCCGGCGAATTCCGGCAGCTCGTCGGCGCCGTCGAGGACGTTGAGCACGCACTGGAACAGCGGGTGGTACGCGGCCTGCCGGGGCAGCCGCAGCGCCTCCACGATGGTCGCGAACGGTAGCCCCTGGTGCCGGTACGCCTCCCGCGCTGTCCGGTAGGCCCGGGTCACGAGCTGCCGGAAGGTGGGCCGGCCGCCCACGTCCATGCGCAGCGGCAGCAGGTCCGCGAAGCAGCCGATGAGCGGGGCGAGTTCGGCGCGTTCCCGGCCGGCGGTGGGTGTGCCGAGCACCAGGTCCGGCTGACCGCTCTCGGCGTGCAGCAGGGCGGTGAAGCCGGCCAGCAGGACGGCGAACGGGGTGACCCCCTCCGCCCGGGCCAGCTCCCGCACGGCCGCGCCGAGCCCGGTGCCCAGCCGTTGGGCCTGGTAGCCGGCGACGTCCGAGCGCTCCTCGGGACGGGGGTGGTCGGTGGGCAGGTCCAGCAGCGGCGGCGCGTCGGCCAGCCGCTCCCGCCAGTACGCCAGGTGCGGCCCGACGGCGGTGGACGCCAGCCAGTCGCGCTGGTGCCGGGCGTAGTCGGTGAACTGCACCGGCAGCACCGGCAGCACCGGCAGCGGCCGGTCGACGCCGGTGGCGTGGTGGGCGTACCGGGCGGCTAGTTCGTCGAGCAGGATGCTCCACGAGGTGTTGTCGCAGACGATGTGGTGCATGCCGAGCAGCAGGTGCCAGCGCTGCTCGGGCAGCCGCAGCAGGCGGGCCCGTACCAGCGGCCCGGTCGCCAGGTCGTACCGGTGCGCGGCCAGTTCGGCGGCCGCCCGGCGCAGCATCCGCGCGTGCTTCGCGGCCGGCAGCCCGGTCAGGTCCAGCGTCTCCAGCCACGGGTCGACGTGCGGGTGCACGACGGGTTCGGGTTCACCGTCGCGCCCCCGGAAGGTGGTCCGCAGCACCTCGTGCCGGGCCAGCACGTCGTCGAACGCCCGGCGCAGCGACGTCTTGTCGAGGTCGCCGCGCAGCTCGACGGCGGCAGTGGTGTTGTGCCGGACCACGTCGTCGCCGAGCTGGTCGAGCGCCCAGAGTCGCACCTGCGCCGACGACGCCACCGCCGGCGTACCCGCCGGGGCGGCGGTGAGCGGGGCGAGCGCGGTGGCGTCCGGGTCGGCGTCGAGCACGGCGGCGAGCCCGGCCACGGTGGGGTGGGTGAACAGGGTGTAGAGCGACACCTCTCGGCCGAACTCGGCCTGCACCTGCGACAGCAGGCCGGTGGCGAGCAGCGAGTGTCCACCGAGACCGAAGAAGTCGCTCGTCACACCGACCTGTTCGACGCCGAGCGCGGCCGCCCAGAGATTGGCGAGCCGCTCCTCGGTGGGGGTGCGCGGCGCGACGACCTCGCCGTCGGCGGCGACGCGAACGGGGGCCGGCCGGCTCCGCTCGGCGACCGCCGCGGCGGTGCTCAGTTCCTCGACGACGTACGCGGCCCGCTCCGACCCGATCGCCGTGCACAGGCCGCTCGGGTCGGTGACCGGCACCGGCGCGGGTGGGTCCAGCGGCCAGACGTGGGTGAGCAACCGGCGCAGCTCGTCCCACCCGGCGGGCACGGCAAGCGCCAGCACGCCCGGGTGCGCCTCGCGTAGCGCCGCGACGGCCTGCGGGTCGGTGTCGAGCACCACAGTGGTGGCCGGGTCTGCGGCGGCGAGCGCGGCCGCCGTGTGCGCCCGCACCTCGTGACCGGGCAGCACGTCGGTGAGCCGGTCGAGTGGCAACCGCTCGCCGTCGACGAGCACGAGGCGGCGCGGCTGGCCAGCGAGCCGCCGCAGCTCGCGTAGGACGATCGTGCCCAGCGCCGCGAAGTACTCGCCCGTGTACGGCACGTGGCCCAGCTCGTCCGCGCGCTCGTCGCTCACCTCGCTCACCGGGTAGGCGCCGGCATGGTCGGCGGCCCAGACCGCGTGGACCCCCGGGGTACGTGCCGCCAACGCGGCCAGCCGGTCGTCGAGCCGCCCGGACCGCCCGTCGAGCCGCCCGGACCGCCCGTCGAGCCGCCCGGACCGCCCGTCGAGCCGCCCGGACCGCCCGTCGAGCCGCTCGGCGGCGCCCGGCGACGCGGGACAGACCACCAGCAGCAGCGGTGCGTCGGTCCGCCGTCGGTACGCCGTCACCGCCGCGTCGAGGTCGTCCATCGCCGCGTCGAGGGCCGCGTCCCCGGCCGTGTGGTCCTGGCGGCGCAGCCAGTCCTGGAACCGCAGCAGGCAGACCGTGGCGTCGGCCGTCGGCCCGGCCAGCAGGTGGGCCACCAACTGGCCGTACCCGACCAGCTCCACCGACGCCGGTACGCGCAGAAAGCGCAGCCAGAACTCCACCGGGTCGCGCAGCGGGTCCACGGTGAAGGTAGCCGCCAGGGCGACGCGGTGGCGGCGCAGCCCGGTCACCTCGGACAGCGGGCGGTCCGGGTCGTCCACCATGGCGCGCAGCAGCTCCGGCAGCCGGCCCACGGTCGCGGCGATCGTCTCGTCGAGGTACAGGTCGGTGTTGAAGTCGACCGCGCCGTCGACCCGGTCACCGTCGACGGTCAGGCTGACGAACAGGTCGAAGTCGGTGAGGCCGCTCTCCGCCGGCACCGGACGGAACGTCACCCCGGCGGCCTGCCGCTGCCGCACGCCGCCGTCGGTCATGGTCGCCAGCACCTGGAAGAGCGGGTTCACGCTGGGGTCCCGGACCGGGCGGACCTCCTCCACCACCCGCGCGTACGGGGCCTCCTGGTGGGCGTACGCCTCGCTCACCGTGCGGTGCACCCGACGGACGAGGTCACGGACGCTCGGGTCGTCGGCAATGTCCACCCGCAGCACCAGCATGGTGGCGAAGCAGCCGATCAGCGGCTCCAGATGGGTGCTCGCCCGGCCGGCGGCGGGCATGCCGAGCAGCAGGTCCTCCTGGCCGGTGGCCTGGCGCAGCAGGGCGGTCAGCCCGGCGAGGACCACCGCGTTGACGGTGGCGCCGGCGCGCCGGGCCAGCCCGGTGAGGGCGTCGGTCACTTCGGCGTCGACGGTGAACGGCAGGCTCCGGCCACGGTGGGTCTGCACCGGCGGCCGGGGGCGGTCCGGTGGCAGCGTGGAGCGGGCCGGGGCCGAGGCGAGCCGTTCCCGCCAGTGCGCCAGGTGGCCGGCCAGCTCCCGTTCGGCCTCCGGCTGGCGGCGGGCGGCGACGTGGGCGACGAACCGGGTGGGCAGCGCGGGCAGCCCGGCCGGCACGTCGGCGGCGAACTCGCCGTACCAGCGCACCAGCTCCTCGACGAACACACCCGCCGACCAGGCGTCGAAGACGATGTGGTGCGCGGTCACCAGCAGCAGGTGCTCGTCGGCGGCGAGGGCGACCAGCCGTACCGCGAGCAGCGGTCCACTGGTCAGGTCGAAGCGGACCGCCGCGTGCGCCGTGCTCTCCCGCTCGGCCGCCGCCTGCCGCTCCGACTCCGGCAGCGCCGTCAGGTCGAGCAGCGGCAGCGGCAGCTCCAGGGTGTCCGACACCCGCTGGGTGACGACGCCGTCGGCGGTGGTGAACACGATCCGCAGGGCGTCGTGCCGGGCCACCACGGCGTTGACCGCCCGGTGGAGCACCGCGACGTCGAGGGGACCGGTGATCCGCTCGGCGAAGGGCACGTTGTAGACCGGCGTACCGGGCTCCAACCGGTCGAGAAACCAGAGCTGCTCCTGGGTGAAGGAGAGCGGGTAGCCGGACGCCGCGGGCGTGGGTGTCGGATCGGTACGGCTGGCACGGGCCTGGTCGCCACGGCCCTGGTCGGCACGGCCCTGGCTGGCACGGCCCTGGCTGGCACGGCCCTGGTCGGCACGGGCCTGGCTGGCACGGCCCTGGCGCAGCCGCAGGGCCAGCAGCTCCCGCTGCTCGGGGGTGAGGTCGGCGAGGTCCGGGTGCAGGTCCTGGGTCATCGGGTGGCCCCTTCGACGTACGCGCGGTCGGCTGTCGGCCCGCCGCCGAGCAGGCGGGGCAGCGGGGGAGGCGTGTCGTGCAGGTAGAGGTGACCCCCCGGCACGACGGTCAGCGAGAAGGCGTCGGTGGTGCAGGCCGCCCACCCGGCCACCTCGTCCGGGCTGACCAGGGGATCGCCGGCGGCGGCCACCGCGTCCACGGGCAGCGGCAGCGGCGTCACGGTCGCCGGCCGGTACGACGCGACCACGCTCAGGTCGGCCCGCACGATCGGCAGGATCAGTTCCAGCAGGCCGGGGTCGGCGAGCACCTCGTCGGGAATTCCGCCGAGGTCGCGCAGCCAGCGGGTCAGCGCCACGTCGTCGAGGCGGTGCGCTGAGCCGAGCGGTGCGGCGCCGCGTGGCGGACGGGCCGCCGAGACCACCAACCGCTGCGGCAGTGGGCCACCCCGCGCGACCAGGCGGGCAGCCACCTCGTACCCGATCAGGCCGCCCATGCTGTGCCCGAAGATCGCGAACGGCCGCGGCACCCGCGCGACGATCGCGTCGACAAGCGGCGGTGCCAACTCGTCCATCGTGCTCAGGGGCGGGTCGGACAACCGACGTTCACGGCCGGGCAACTGCGCGGTCCACACCTCCACGTCGTCGCCCAGCAGCGCGGCCCACGGCCGGTACGCGGAACCGCCGGCCCCGGCGTACGGCAGGCACACGAGCCGCAGCCGGGCGGCCGGGCGGGGCGCGGCGCAGCTCAACCAGGCGGCGTGGGCGGCGGTCGTCGGCGGGGATGCGGGTGGTGTCGCCATGCCCGCACACGCTAGGAACGGGCCGTGAGCGCGGTCTTAGCGTCGGCTGAGCGTTCCTCGCGGTGTCCGCTGCGCGCGGCCGACCAGGCTCACTCCCGAGTGGTCGCCGCGATGGCGTAGTGCGGCCGATGGACGCCACCGTCGGGGCGTTCCAGGCGCTCGAGCTCGGTGAATCCGGCGCGCGTCAGGCGCTCGGAGATCTCGTCGACGGGCCAGCGGTAGGCGGTCACGACCTTGTGGTCGAACGCGTCGACATGGTCGCCCGAGAAGAGACCCAGCACCAACGCTCCGGACGGGGCCAGGGCCCGTCGGAATGTCGTCAGTACGCCGTCGAGGCGTTCCGGGGGCAGGTGGATCAGCGAATACCAGGCCAGGATGCCGGCGAGGGAGTGGTCGGCCACGTCGAGGTCGTCCAGCGATCCGAGGCGGTAGCTGCCGCCGGGGTGGGTCGCCCGCGCGTGGGCGATGAACTCGGGGACCACGTCGATGCCCGTGGCGTCGACGCCGAGCGAGTGAAGGTGGTCGGTGAGGTGGCCGGGACCGCAGCCCAAATCGAGTACCGGACCGGACCGGACCCCCAGGTGCCGGGCGATGAGGGCGAGGTCGTCGGGGTCCACCTGTTCGCGCGTGCCGAACAGTTCGATGTAGAGATCCGCGACTGCGCCGTACGCCTGCCGTACCTGTTCGGTGCCCACCGCGCGACTATAGGAGATCACGAGGCTCAGGGTCGCTCGGTCAAAGACCTGAGGCGGAAACCGGGGCCGTACCGGGGCTGCGCCCGGAGGTCAGCCGCGCGTCGCCCACCGGACGATGGCTGCCATGAGACGCACTGCATTCTTCGTGATCGCCGGGCCGGCCTGCATCGTGGGTTACGGGCTCGTACGCCTGTGGGGTAGGTCCGACGGGACGTACGGCCCGGGGTTCGACTGGCAGGCCGCGCACCTGGTCGGCCTCGCGGGCATGGTGTTGTTCGTACCGGTGGTGCTGGCGCTGGCCGGTCTGCTGCGCCCCGGCCCGTGGCGTACGTCGGTCGTGGCCGTCACGCTGGTCGGGCTGGCCGCCACGATGGTGCAGTTCGGCGCGGACATCGTCGAGGGTCTGTTGGCCGCCGACCGGGCGGAGATGTCGGCGCTCGGCGCGGACTTCAAGGACGTACCCGGCGTCGAGGTGGTGTTCTACGACGTCGTCCCGCAGTTGTTCTTCCTCGGTCTGCTCGTCCTCGCGGGCATGCTCGCGGCGCACCGGCTGCTGCCGTGGTGGAGCGTGGCCCTGCTGCTCGTCGGTATCGGCCTGCCGGCCGTCACGCTCGACCTGCTGCCGCTCGGCGGTCTGTGCATGCTCGTGGCGCTCGCGCCGGCCCTGCGCCGGATCCAGACCTCGAACGACGGCAGCACCTGGAGCACCGTGAAGACGGTGACCGGCGGCGACGGCGGCGTGGACGAGCACAGCGACCTCGGTGCCAACGGCCGCTACCTGCGCATCTACGGCACGGCGCGGGGGACCGGCCACGGCCATTCGCTCTGGGAGGTGGAGGCGTACACGAGCTGAACCACCACCACGACGTGGCCGGCACGGTCCTGCGTGCCGGCCACGCCCGTCAGCGACTGGGCGTCGGCGTGGGCTGCTTGACGAATGCCCAATAACGCGGGCCGCGCCGGCAGCGACAGCGGTCAGCCTGCCTGCTGCGGCCCGCCTGCTGCTCATCGAGGACGACCTGACGATCCGTACCCTCTGCTCCGGGGGTTGCGCGAACGCGGCCACGCGATGGCCGCCGTCTCGACCGCGATGGCGGGCCTATGTGACGCGCTGGGCGACCGGCCCGATCTGGTGGTGCCCGACCTGGGGGCTGCCCGACCTGGACGGACGCGAACTGCTGCGGATACCGCCGCGGTCAGCTCGGTCCCGGTCATCGTGGCCGCGCAGGCCGGCGGCGGGCGGTTGGAGCTGCGCTCCGGCGCGCAGGGCGGGGCGCAGGTGCTGCTGCGGCTCGGCCCGCCGCCGCTGCGCCAGGCATAGGCGCTGTCCTGCCGGGTAGCTGCCACCTATGGCGCGGTATACGAAACCCGAGCTCAGAGAGCAGATCAAGGAAGAGATCAAGGCTTCCGACAAGGGCGGCAGGCCGGGGCAGTGGTCGGCGCGCAAGTCGCAGCTCGTGACTCAGGAGTACAAGCGGCGCGGCGGTGGATTCCTGGGCGAAAAGGACGACCGGCAGAAGGCGTTGCAGCGCTGGAGCAACGAGAAGTGGCAGACGAAGGAGGGCGACACGCGCGCCCGCAAGGACGGCACGACGAGCCGGTACCTGCCCAAGAAGGCCTGGGATGAGATGTCCGAGAGCCAGAAGCGCGCGACCGACACCAAGAAAAGAGAGGCGTCCCGGACCGGCAGGCAGTACGTCGCCAACACCGGCCCGGCGAAGAAGGCCCGTCGGGATGCCACCACGGCCGGCCGGATGTCGGAGATGTCGGTCGCCGAGGCCAGCAAGCTCGTCCGTGGCCTCGATACGCGACAGCTCCGGACCGCCCTGCGCAACGAGCACGCCGGCAAGGACCGCAAGACCCTCGTCCAGCGGCTGGAGGCGGAACTCAACCGGCGCGGCTAGCCGAGAGCAGGTCAGGAAAGCGGGGACGCGGCGCGATCAATGTCGTCACCGCGCGATGCGCCGCCGGCGGGTCAGCCGATGCGGAACTGCTGGCCGTAGACGGCGAATGCCAACGGCGTGTTCAGGTTGAAGTTGCCGTTGTTGAGGAACACCCGCTGGGCCGTGTCCACGCGGGAGGTGTCCGAGTGGGCCTCTTCCTTCTTCATCTCGATGACCCGCTCGTCGAGGAACGCGTTGAGCCAGGTCCGCTCGTCGCCGCCCTGCGCCGGAGGCTTTGCCCGGGCGAGGGCGCGGCTGCGGATCTGACGCATGCCCTCGTACCCGTGCATGACCGCCGCGTCGTAGTAGGCGAACTGGCCGAGTGCCCGGACCCCGTCGTTCGTGCCGTCGCGGACCGACGGGTTGAAGTAGACCCGGTCCCGCTCGGCCTCCTGCGCGGCCCGGAACACCGAGTCGGTGGCGGCGGTGCGCCAGTTGCGGGTGAAGTTCGGGTCGAGGCCCGAGTGCGACGCGGTGCCGTTGACGGCGCGCAGTGCCGGCAGGTAGCCGGCCAGCACGTTGCCGGGCTTGGTGTTCGTGTACGCCTGGACCAGTTCGAGCATGTCGCCGGTGCCGGAGCAGAAGCCGATGATGCCGGCGGTGTAGCCGCGCCCGTCGCCGATGTCCTCGATGTAGGAGAACTGGGCGCGCCAGTCGAGCGAGGAGTTCTCCGCCGCCGAGACGAGCTGCATGGCGACGTCCTTCTTCGCCGGGTCGTCGAGGTTGGTGCCGGTCGATCCGCTGGCGGTCGGCGTGGGGGTGGGGGTGCCGCCGCCGGGGAGGGTCCACTGCTGGTTGGTGGTGCCGCCGCAGGTCCAGATCTGCAGCCGGGCGCCGTTCGCGGTGCTCCGGTCGGTCACGTCGAGGCACTTGCCCGAGGCGGTGTTGACCAGTGCGCCATCGCTGGCGGCGGTCCACTTCTGGGCGCCGGTGTTGTTGCAGTCGTACAGCTGGATCTTGGCGCCGTTGGTGGTCGAGGCGGCGGTGACGTCGAGGCACTTGCCGAGCGCGCGGATCGAGCTGTCGCTGTTGCCCACCGTCCACGTCTGGGCCGCCGTGCCGTTGCAGTCGTAGAGCTGCACGGCTGTGCCGTTGGCCGAGCTGGCGCCGGCCACGTCGACGCACTTGCCGCCCAGGCCGCTGATCGGGCCGGCGGTCGTGGCGCTGGCCGACGGTAGGCCGAAGCCGACCGCCGCGACGCCGATCAGCAGGCCGCCCACGGTGTAGGCGACTGTCCTCTTGCGCACCATGTGTTCCTCGGGGAAGGGGCGGCATGCCGCCGGCCGGTCGGTGCCCGGCGCGACGTTGGGCGCCGGCGGGCACCGCGAGAATCAGGAAACTGTATTAACAGATAGCAGTATGTCGATCACCTGTCAATCCGGGCTCAACCGGGCGGGGTGGTGGTGGCGGCGCGCAGCGCGGAGACGCACGCCAGCACCGCGGGGTGGTCGCCCGCACCCCTGCGGTAGGCGACCCACGTACGGCGGCGGATGGTCAGCGCAAGAAGGCGGACCTGCGGGGACGGTCGCGTGATGGCGAGTTGCGGGACGAGCGCGACCCCCTCGCCCGCGGCGACCAGGGCCAGCATCGCGGTGAAGTCGTCGACGTGGTGCCGCACCGCCGGGGCGAAGCCCGTACTCGGTGGCGAGGATCCGCTCCTGTCCCCGCTGCTCGCCCTCGGCGCGCACGGCGCCATAGCGGCCTCGGCCCAGGTCGCTGCCGTGGAGTACGTCCGGTTGGTCGCGCACTGGCACGCGGGCGACGTCACGCGTGCGAGGTCGCTGGGCCATCGACTCGCGGGCCTGTCGGCGGCGCTGTTCGCCGAGCCCAACCCGAGCGCCATCAAGTCGGTGCTGCACGCGCGGGGACGCATCCCGACCCCGTCGGTGCGCCTGCCGCTGCTGCCCGCGAGTCAGGACGCGACGCGGCGGGCGCTTCGACGCCTGGAGGAGTTGACCAGCGAGCCGAGGTGAGCGGCGGACGGCCGGGCCAGGATCCCGCGACGCGGCACGTCGGAGAGAAAGACCATTTGTTCATCGGCCCGTCGCCCGGCCGTGCGCGACGGCGGCTATCGTCAGCCCGCGCGAGGGCCCCGAAGGTGCCGGGAGCGCACAGACCGATGGCGTCAGCAGTGCCACCAAGCCGCGAGGAGCGTTCCATGGCAGTCGATCTCCGCCGTACCCTGCCCTGGTGGGCCGCAGCGGCCGCCGTGCTCGCCGCGGCGGCGCTGACTGCCTGCGGCAACGCCGACCGCGCCGAACCGGCCGCCGCGCCCACCACCGGCGGTGCGGTCGCGCCGACGGCGACCGCGCCGCCCGCGCCGCCGCCGGGGAAGCTGCGCGGGTACGGCACGGTGCGGCAGCTCACCGAGACCGCGGACCTGGTCGTGCGCGGCGAGGTCGCGTCCGCCGGCTTCCGGGTCGACGAGGTGTTGCGCGCCAAGACCGACACCGGTGTACGCGCCGGAGCGTCGATCAGACTCGCCAGCCTCGACGCCGGCGTGGCGGACATGGCCCACATGTCGACCCTCGACGTGGGTCAGAAAGTGGTCCTCTACCTGTCCCAGGACGCGGGGGGCGCGACGCCGACGTTCCGGACGCTCAGCGGCGACTTCGGCGTCTTCGACGTGACCGGGGCCGGGGCCGGGGCCGGTGACGATGCCGTCGCGTCCAGCCGCTCGCAGGCCATGGCCGTCACCGGCCTGCGCACCGAGGACGCGACGGCGTCGGGTCACGGCTTCCGCACCACCCTCGGCCAGTTGCGCGCGGTCGCCCAGCGCCCCTGAGGCGTCCACGTGCTCAGTGTTCCCGGTAGGTGGCCCGGTCGAAGTCGGCGTACACCCCGTCGCCGCCGAGATCCTGCACCCACAGCCCGAGGAAGGAGCCGGTGAAACCCCACGCCGCGGGCTCCCCGTCGATGATCAGCGCGGCGTGCTCGTCGGACAGGATCGTCGCGTCCAGGTCGACGGGCAGGCGCTGCCAACCGGCCCCGAGGTCGTAGTCGAAGCGCACCACGGGCCCGTCGAACAGCGCCCGCAGGCCGACCTGGGCGACACCGCTGGCGTCCACGGTCAGCTCGGGGTAGGGGGTGCGCCGGCCGTTGTCGGAGCTGAGCAGCTCCAACACCGTACGTCCGTCGTCGGCGCGGGTCAGGTAGAGGTGGTGCCAGTTGAGGGTGTTGTAGTACGCGGTGATTCCCGCGAGCTGCCGGTGGTCGATCGGGTCGAACTCGACAACCGTCTCCAGCGAGCAGTGCGTCGCCCCGACCCGTCGCGCGACCAGGCTCGGCGCCTGCCGACCCACCGGCGACTGTCCACCGTGGATCCGCAGGTGCGAGGACCGGGAGCGCAGGTCGATCCAGTCCGCGCTGGCCGGCCGGCGCAGCGTCGACCAGCAGGATGCCAGCTCGGCGGCGTCGAAGTCGTCGGTGGCGGGCTCCTCGGGCCACGGATGCGGCGACAGGTCCGGAGCGACGACCTCCTCGGCCGGCACCCCTCCCGGGATGCGGGGCCAGCCACCGTCCGGCCACTCGACCCGCTGGATCGCGGTCTCCCGACCGAGCACACAGTTGCCCAGGGGTGAGTAGGGGCGACCGACCAGGTGGGCCAGGTACCAGCCACCGTCGGGGGTCTGGACCAGGCTGCCGTGACCGGCCTTCTGCAACGGCAGGTCGGGCCGGCCCACCGAGGTCAGCAGGGGGCCGTCCGGGTCCACCTCGTACGGGCCGAACAGCTCCCGCGAGCGCGCCACGGTGACCTGGTGCTCCCAGCTGGTGCCGCCCTCGGCGGTGATCAGCCAGTACCAGCCGTCGTGGCGGTACAGGTGCGGCCCCTCGGTCACCCCGACCGGCGTGCCGGTGAACAGGATGCGGGGCCGGCCGACCAGACGGCGTGCCGCCCGGTCGTACTGCTGGATTTCGATGCCGCCGAAGCGGTCCCGCCCGGGACGCCAGTCCGCGCTCATGCTCAGCAGCCAACTGGTGCCGTCGTCGTCGTGGAACAGGGCGGCGTCGAAGCCGCGCCCGTGCAGTTTCACCGGATCCGACCAGGGGCCGGCGATGTCGGGCGCGGTGACCAGGAAGTTCTGCGGGTCCCAGTAGCCGCTGGCGAAGCTGGCCACGTCGCTGTAGACGAGGTGGAACTCCCCGTCGTGGTACGTCAGGTCGGGCGCCCACACGCCGTTGGAGTCGCCGCACCCGCGTAGGTCGAGCAGACGGCGGTCGGTGATGATGCCACCCAGTGGGCGCCAGTTCACGAGGTCGCGCGAGTGGTGCACGCGTACCCCCGGATACCACTCGAAGGTCGAGGTGGCCAGGTAGAAGTCATCGCCGACACGCAGGATCGACGGATCCGGGTGGAACCCGGCGAGGACGGGGTTGCGGATCGACCAGGCAGCGGTCGCCACGTCAGCGGTGTCGGTCGACACGGGGGCTCCTCTATGCGGTGCGGCTGTGAAACTTCCGGAAACTTGCGGGTACCAGATCACTGGAAGCCCCTCGTACGGTAGCCGGTCTTATCGCGATAGGACAGGGGTCTTGACCGCTGGGGGAACTGCTCGTAGCGTCCCGGCCATCGATCGGTAATACCGACGAAGCAATGAAAGTTCCGGAGATCCAGGTTTCCACCCTTGCCGGCTCGGCCGGCGTCCGAGCAACCCGTGAGTCCCCGAAGGGATGGATCATGACAGCGCACCTCTCCCGCCGATCGCTGCTCGGCCTTGCCGGCGCCGGCGCCGGCGCCTACCTGCTCAGCGCCTGCAGTGGCGATGACAAGTCCAGCGACCCGAACGCGGCGCAGACGATCAACTGGTGGCACATCCAGAACACCGAGCCGATGCTGCCGGTCTGGGCCGCGATGGCCAACGAGTACAAGACCGCGCACAGCAACGTCACGTTCACCATCCAGCCGCTGGAGAACGAGGCGTTCAAGGCCAAGCTCACCACCGCCACGCAGGCCGGCGACCCGCCGGACCTCTTCCAGTCCTGGGGCGGCGGCGTGCTCAAGCAGCAGGTCGACGCGGGTCTGGTCAAGGACCTCACCGACGACGTGAAGGACCTGGTCGGCGGCATCCTGCCCGCCGCGATGGGGCCGTACACGATCGACGGCAAGATCTACGGCATCCCGTTCGACATCGGCATGGTCGGGTTCTGGTACAACAAGGACCTCTTCACCCGCGCCGGCATCACCGAGCCCCCCACCACCTGGGCCGGCCTGCTCGACGCGGTCCGCAAGCTCAAGACCGCCGGCATCACCCCGGTCGCCATCGCCGGCAAGGACAAGTGGCCGGCCCACTTCTACTGGTCGTACCTGGCGATGCGCATCGGTGGCGTCGGCGCGCTGCAGAAGGCCGTCGACGACAAGAACTTCGACACTCCGGACCTGGTCGCCGCGGGTGAGCGGCTCAAGGAACTCGTCGACCTGCAGCCCTTCCAGAAGGGCTTCCTCGGCGCCGAGTACGGCTCCCCGGACGGGCAGGCCGCCACCATGGGCAACGGCGGCGCGGCCATGGAGCTGATGGGCCAGTGGGCACCGGCGGTGCAGGCGTCCAGCTCGACCAGCAAGAAGGGTATCGGCGACAAGCTCGGCTTCTTCCCGTTCCCCGCCGTGGACGGCGGTAAGGGCACCGCTACCGAGGTCTTCGGCGGCGGCAACGGCTTCGCCGTCGGCAAGGACGCCCCGCCCGCCACGATCGACTTCCTGAAGTTCCTGATCAGCATCGACAACCAGCGCCGGTCCGCGAAGACCGGCGCGGTCCTGCCCACGGTGAAGGACGCCACCGACGCCATCAGCGACCCGAACAGCAAGGTCGTTGCGGAGACCCTGGCCAAGAACACCGGCTTCCAGCTCTACCTCGACCAGGCGTACGCGCCCGCGCTCGGGCAGCAGATCAACGACAGCGTCGCTGAGATCATCGCTGGCAAGAAGGCGCCTGCGGCGATCCTCAAGGACATCACGCAGGTGGCGAAGACCGCCTGACCGTGACCCCGCACCCATCCGTAGCCGGCGATAGAAATCGAGTGGAGCAGGCATGACCAGGCCATCGACCGTGTCGTACACAGGGCGCGGCGACACGGCGACAGATCCGCCGGCACCGGGGCCGGGCACCGCGCGACAGCGCGGCCGCCAGCCCCGGCCGGGGCGGGGTGGCGTCCTCGCAGTGTTCCTGACGCCCGCCCTGGCGCTGTTCGTGCTGCTGGTCATCACGCCCATCGTGGTGGCCGCCTACGCCAGCCTCTACAAGTGGAACGGCTTCGGGCTGCCGGAGAACTTCGTTGGGCTGGACAACTACACCCGCGCCTTCGGCGACCCGACGTTCCGCGGTGACCTGTGGCGCGGCCTCGTGCTGGTGCTGCTGTCGCTGACCGTGCAACTGCCCGTCGCGTTGGCCCTGGCCATGCTGCTCAACCAGCCGCTGCGCGGTCGAGCCGTCTACCGGCTGATCTTCTTCGCCCCGTACGTGCTCTCCGAGGTCACCACGGCCGTCCTGTTCACCCTGGTGTTCTCACCCAACCGGGGCCTGGGCGAGTCGGTCTCCCGGTTCCTGGGAGCGGACGCGGGAGCGGTCTTCGCCGACCCGTCGACGGTGCTGTACGCCGTCTTCCTGGTGGTGTCCTGGAAGTACTTCGGCCTGTACATGATGCTCTTCCTGGCCGCCCGACAGGGCATCCCGAAGGAGCTGTCCGAGGCCGCGGTCACCGACGGCGCGACCGCCTGGCAGGCGTTCCGTCACGTCACGCTGCCGCTGCTCGGGCCGACGATCCGCATCAGCATCTTCCTGTCGGTCATCGGCACCATCCAGCTGTTCGACATGGTCTGGGTGCTCACCGGCGGCGGTCCGATCCACTCCTCGGAGACCATGGCCGTGACGATGTACCAGTTCGGCTTCCGCCGATTCGAGGTCGGCTATGCCAGCGCGATCAGCATGGTCATGTTCCTGCTGAGCCTCGTCTTCGCCCTGTTCTACCAGCGCGTCGTCCTGCGTCGGGACACCGCGGGCGCGATCACCAACCAGGGAGGCCAGCGATGAGCGTCACGACCAGTAGCGCCCAGCGGACCCGCAGCATCGTGCTGCACCTCGTCTGCATCGGTGTCGGCGCGCTCATCGTCGTGCCGGACTGGTTCGGCGTGATCGGTGGCTTCAAGGACAACGGCCAGCTGTCGACCAACCCGCTCGGCCTGCCCGACCCCTGGGTTCCGTCGAACTACACCGACCTGTTCGTCTCCGGGGTGTTCTGGCGGCAGCTCGGCAACAGCCTGCTCATCGCCGTCAGCAGCACGTTCATCGTCGTCGCCGCGGCGGCCATGGCCGCGTTCGTCTTCGCGCGCTACGCCTTCCGGGGGCGCGAGTTCCTGGCGACCCTGTTCGCCATCGGCCTGATGTTCCCGTTCGCGGTGGCGATCCTGCCGCTGTTCGTCCTGCTGCGCGCCATCGGCCTGCTGGACAACCCGCTGGGCGTCATCCTGCCGCAGGCCGCCTTCGGGCTGCCGATCACCATCATCATCCTGCGGCAGTTCTTCCGTACGATCCCCGCCGAGGTGGAGGAGGCCGCCGTCCTGGACGGCTGCAGCTCCTTCGGCTTCTTCTGGCGGGTCCTGCTGCCGATGGCCCGCCCCGCGCTGGCCACCGTCTCGGTCCTGGCCATTGTCACGAGCTGGAACAACTTCATGCTCCCGCTGGTCGTCTTCAGCGATCAGAGCTGGTGGACCCTGCCCGTCGGGGTCCAGGCGTTCCAGGGGCAGTACGCCGACGACACCGCCCGGGTGCTCGCCTACGTCGTCCTGTCGATGCTCCCCGCCCTGGGCTTCTACGCCGTCGCCGAACGCCAACTGATCGGCGGTCTGACCGGCAGCGTCAAGGGGTGACGACACCAGATCGCCGACCAACCTGAAGCATCCCGCCAGACGAAGGAGCGGACCGTGGGCTCCGACAACGGCCGAAACGTCACCATCGCGATGATCGCGCGACTGGCCGGTGTCTCCGTGCCCACGGTCTCGCGGGTCATCAACGGCCGCACCGACGTCGCTCCCGAAACCCGGGAGCGCGTCGAGGCGCTGCTCAACCATCACGGCTACCGCCGGCGCACCCAGGCCAGGCGGACCGAGGCCGCACTGATCGACCTGGTCTTCAACGACCTGGACAGCCCGTGGGCGGTGGAGATCATCCGCGGGGTGGAGGACGTCGCCCGGGCCAGTGGCGTCGGCACCGTCGTCTCCGCCATCCACTGGCGCATCTCCTCGGCCAAACAGTGGCTCGACAACATGCGTACGCGATCCACGGAGGGCGTCATCTTCGTGACCTCGATGGTGAACCCTCCACTGCAGGCGGAGCTGCGTCGGCTGCACCTGCCGGTGGTCATCATCGACCCCGCCGGCGTCGACCCGCAGGAGTCACCCACCATCGGCGCGACCAACTGGGCGGGCAGCCTGAGCGCCAACCAGTACCTGCTCGGCCTCGGGCACCGCCGCATCGGCTTCATCGCCGGGCCACCACACCTGATGTGCAGCCGGGCCCGGATGGACGGCTACCGCGCGGCGCTGGGCGCCGCCGGCATCGCCGTCGACGAAGCCCTCATCCGGCCCGGCAACTTCTACCACGAGTCCGGATTCACCTCGGGTACACAGCTCCTGTCCCTGCCCGACCCACCCACCGCCATCTTCGCCTCCAGCGACCAGATGGCACTGGGCGTCTACGAGGCCGTCCGCAAACGTGGCCTGCGGGTGCCCGACGACGTCAGCGTCATCGGCTTCGACGACCTGCCGGAGGTCCGCTGGTGCTCCCCGCCGCTGACTACCGTCCGCCAGCCCCTCTCGGAGATGGGCATGCTGGCCGCCCGGACGGTACTGCGGCTCGCCGGGGGCGAGAAGACCGAGAGCCCACGCATCGAACTCGCCACCGAACTCGTCGTCCGGGACAGCGCCCGACCACCCCGCTGACCGCGCGTCCGTCGCGGCTTGCTTTTCGGTACGCCGACCGCCCTCAGAGACTGTCGGGTAACTGGACGGCTACGCAGTGAGAAGTCGTTCGGCGTTGATGCGTCGGGCGGCTTCGCGCTCGG
>NZ_JBNCKT010000023.1:40425-61503 GCF_049841675.1 Micromonospora sp. DT4 | reverse complement strand
CAGGTGTCCACGAGTCTCTATACGGATCTGGCTCTCGACGCGCTGAAAATGGCGATCTGGCGCCGCGAATATCAAGGCGCTGACCTGCGCAAACTGGTCCATCACTCAGACAGGGGAGTCCAGTATCGAGCGATTCGCTACAGCCAGCGCCTCGCCGAAGCCGGCGCCGTCGCCTCGGTCGGGTCCAAGGGCGACTCCTACGACAACGCGATGGCCGAGGCGTTCAACTCTCTCTACAAGGCCGAACTCGTCCGCAACCGAGGTCCCTGGCGTGGACCCGACGACCTGGAGATGGCCACCGTCGAGTACATCGACTGGTACAACAACCGGCGGCTGCACGGCGAGCTCGGACACATCCCGCCCGCCGAACACGAGGCACTACACGCGGTAACCCACCCGGTCACCGCACCCCTGAAAACCAGATAACCAACTCTCCATCAAACCCGGGGCTTGACAGGTCATCGCCTGGACCTGGTGCCTGATCGTCCGGCACCGGCTGCGCGTGTGCTTCGCGCAGTTCATCATCGCCAACCAGTCCGGTTCGCTGCCGCTGATTCTCTGGGCCAAGCCCACCCCGGTCGGCGAACGCGTCTGGGTCTACCTGCGCCCCGGCCTGTCCGCCAAGGACCTGGAAGGCCGCCTCGACAAGATCGCAGTCACCTGCCACGCCTCCACCGTGCTCATCGAGCGCGCCTCCGAGAACAACGCCGCCTACCTGCGGTTCGACATCAAACGACGTGAGGTGCTGACCGCCCACGTCAGTTCCCCGCTGGTCGACGTCATCGACCCGACCGCCCCCGTCTCGGCATCGCCGCTGACGGTCCCCACCGCCCTGGACCTGCCGGACGTTGACGCTCCGACGATCACCCTGCCCAACCAGGGCAAGCCGGCGAAGCAGCCGACCACCACCGCCAACGGCAGCAAGCCTGCGGTTTCGTCCGCGTCATCCGCGCCGGACGACGACACCTCCGACTGGATCTGACCCAACCAACCCGGGACGCGAGGAGCCATGACGGCTCGTTCGTGTGGCTTCTCGCGCCCACAACGCCCAGGAGGGCACCTCATGACCACCACGATTTCCACCACCGCCGACGCGGTACCGGTGGCTCCTGGCCTGTCGATGTTCGACCCGATCTTCATCGGGATCGACGAGTTCGGCCAACCCGTCTACCTCGACGTCATCTACCGCAACCTGCTCACCGCAGGCGAACCCGGCGGCGGTAAATCCGGCCTCATCAACAACATCTGCGGCCACGCCGCCCTGTGCGACAACACCCGCCTCGTGCTCTTCGACGCCAAACTCGTCGAGCTCGGCCCGTGGCGCGACCTCGCTGACGCCTTCATCGGCCCCGACATCGATCAGGGGATTGAGGTGCTGCGTCGCCTCCTGGTGGTAGCCACCAACCGCTATGCCTGGCTCCTGGCCAACCGGCGCCGCAAGCTCGCCGACGGCGATGGCATGTCCGTCATCGTCACCATCATCGACGAACTCGCCATGTTCTCCACGGTGCTCGGCACCAAGGCACAGCAGGAGGAGTTCTCCACCCTCCTGCGAGGGCTCGTCTCCCTCGGCCGGGCCTGCGGCATGCCCGTCATCGCCGCCACCCAGCGTCCCTCGTGGGACATCATCCCCGCCTCGCTGCGGGACCTGTTCGGCTACCGGGCCGCATTCCGCTGCACCTCGCTGAACAGCTCGAACATCATTCTCGGCCAGGGCTGGGCCGAGCAGGGCTACACCGCCTCCGACATCTCC
This sequence comes from Micromonospora sp. DT4, assembly GCF_049841675.1. Classification (NCBI taxonomy): domain Bacteria; kingdom Bacillati; phylum Actinomycetota; class Actinomycetes; order Micromonosporales; family Micromonosporaceae; genus Micromonospora; species Micromonospora sp. DT4. Next base: position 59,750 of record NZ_JBNCKT010000023.1, on the reverse strand, counting down.
CCCACCAACCAGGGCGCGGCCTACCTCCTGGCCGAAGGCGGCGTCCCTCGCCGCATCAAGGCCGCTTACCTCACCGACACCGACATCTACAACATCGCCGACTACGCCGCATGGACTCGTCGCTCTACCAGCAACGCCGTTCCGGACGTCAACCCCACCGAATGGGAGAAGGCGGCATGACCACCCGCGAACGCGCCTACGTCAAGGCCAACAACCAGCGAGCTGCTCAGTTCACCGAGCTGTGGGTCATCGGCCGTCCCGAGGACATCGCCGCCATGATCCGCGTCGCCGGCATGTCCGGCCGACTTGTCTACGTGTCCTCGCCGACCCCGATGGGCGGCGACGACAACCGCCACCGCCGCTATCTGCGGCTGCGCACTCACTAATCGGCCGACAGGACCGGGACTCGCCTGGCAGCACATGCCGGTCCTGCCGACCTCCACCAAGCCCGAAAGGACGTGGTTGCTGTGAAGGCTACCCAAAACCCGCCCACCACCGTTGAGGTCAGCGCGGCTGACCTGCTGCGGATGGCTGCCCTCTACCTGCGCCGGCACGGCTGGCACCAGGGCACCTACTACGCCAAGAACCCCGACACCCTCACCCCGCCGGCCTGCGCCGTCGGGGCCATCGGCATGGCCTGCGCCGGCCACCGGGTCGAACACTTCTACGGCCTCGACCCCGACACCCAGGTCACTTTCCGTCGGATCGTCGGCATTCTCACGGTCTACCTCGACGACCACGCGCCCGTCCTCCACGTGGATGAGGACGGCTACCTGCTCGACGAGCACACCTCCCCCTACTCCTGGAACGACGACCCCGCCCGCACCGCCGAGCAGGTCATCACCGCCCTTGAGGCGGCTGCCACCGAATGGGACTCCCTCCGCACCACCGGGGGTGAGAACGCATGAGCACCGTCAAGGCGTCCTTGACGCCATCCGTCCCCCGACAGAAGCGTCGGGACGTCGTCGAGAACGACGCCTTCGCCGCGTTCGCCCGGCGCATCATCCGCGCCCACGGCCGGCGCGTCGCCACCGGTGACGTCGAAGCCCTCCGCGACCTCATCGCCCTCTCGGCGGTCATCGACGACGCGATCGGAGAGGCCGTGATCGGCCTGCGCGCGTTCGGCTACTCCTGGGCCGAGATCGGCTCCCGCCTCGGCATCTCCCGCCAAGCCGCCCAGCAGCGCTGGGGCGGTGACAAGCCATGACCGACCTACGCCCCGTCAACCTTGACGATCTGGCTGAGCGGACCGGTATCAGGGTCGAGTTCTACGACCCGCTCGGCACCCGCTACGGGTTCCCCACCTTCCCCTACCACTGCGCCCCCACCGGCCTGGCCACCCTGCGGCAACTGCGCGCCGCCGGCCTCCGACCCGGAGGACACGACCCCGTCGCCCAAATCTATTGGCGACACCGCAGCACCCGGCGCGTCGCCTACCTCTACCGCACCGACCTCGCCGCACCCAAGCGCACCGCCACACCCGCCCAGCGGGAGGCCATCGCCAAAGCCCTGCTCGCCCGCCGGACCTGCCGGCACTGCGAGCAGGTGAAGCCCTATTACATCCCCCGCCGCTACGGCTGCTGCCTCGACTGCCACGGAGGCCCCCGATGACCGTTCGCTACCCCTGCCCCTGCGGCGACTACTACTGCGCCGACAACATCCCGCTGAACACCATCGACCGCAGCGACTGCTGCCAGTACTGCGGCTTTTTCAGCTGCGACGTCTGCGGCTGGTTCGCCCTTCTCCCGGCTGGGGGTGACCAGCAGTGAAGCCCACCGCAGGCACCCGCCTTGAAGGCCTGGGCCTGGTCCTCATCCTCATCGCCGTCGGCGGCTCCGCCGGGGCCGCCTCGTTCACCCACGTCCACGACTGGACCATGAACAACAGCCCCGCCAACACCCCAGGATGGTTCGGCTGGGCAAACGCCGTCATCTCCGAACTCGTCCCCATCGCCGCTCTCCTGACCATCCGGCGACGCCGCCGGACCGAGGCACCCATCGGCTACCCGATGGTCCTGCTCATCGCCGCCGCCGGCCTCTCCCTCGCCGCACAACTCGCCGTCGCCAAGCCTGGCCCGTCTGGGTGGCTCCTGTCCGCCGTTCCCGCGCTGGCGTTCATGGCCCTGGTCAAACTCGTCCTCGCTCCCGCAAAGGCGGGAACCACCGCCGCCGCACCGGCAGCCGCGCCGGTCGAGCCGATCCGGGTCCAGGTGGCCGAGCAGGTCACCACCGAACCCCCGGCCGCCATCACCCACGCCCCGGCTTTCACGCCGGAACCCGTCACCGCGCCGGCTTTCGAGCCGGTCGACGTCCCCGCCCACCTGCTGCCCACCGCCCGCTTCGCGGCCGTGCAACACGAACAGGCCACCGGCCAACCCATCACGCCGGACGAGCTGGCCGACCGGCTCGACATCACCCCGGCCATCGCTGGACAACTCCTGACCACCATCGCCGGCGGTGTCCGATGACCATCGTCCTGGTCGACATCGAGCATGTCACTCACACCTGCCCCGCCCACCCCGATCCGCACCCGTTCGACACTCGCTGGACCGTCGTCGACGTCATTCCCGGTGGTCCCTGCCGGGCACCGGTCACCATCCGCTGTGGTGACACCACCGCCACCATCGCGTGCCGCCGGCACGAACCGGCCAAGCGCCAGTGCGGCGCCTGCCGGGTCATCGTCACCGAACACACCATCACTACCCGCCACCTCGACGAGGTTGGCGGCTGATGGCCTCGACGCTGGACCTCACACCCCGGACCGCTCTGGCCCGGGGTGTGGGCTCGAACGCCGACACCGTCCCCGTATACGACTACACCGCCGAAGGGTCCGCCTTCACCCGCGCCACCCAACCCAACTACTTCGGCTGGCTGGAACACGTCCGCGCCGCCGCCGGCTGCACCCGACCCATCCGCCTCGCCGGCAGCCTCTACACCGTCGACTCATCCACCGGCCGAGTCCTGGACCAGCGGCACACCGACGCCATGCCGGATGCCGCGATCTACACCGCCTGCGGCAACCGCCGGTCAAGGGTCTGCCCGTCCTGCGCGCAGACCTACCAACGCGACGCCTTCCAACTGCTGCGCGCCGGCCTCGTCGGCGGCAAAGGCGTTCCCGACTCGGTCGCCTCGCACCCTGCCGTCTTCGCCACGTTCACCGCCCCCTCGTTCGGGACGGTTCACGCACGGGTGGTCAAGCGACACACCTGCCGTAACCGCCGCCGCTGCGACTGCCGCGCTGAACCCTGCCACGCCCGCCGCGACGCCGGCCTGTGCGAGCACGGGCGTCCCGCCGTGTGCTGGGCACGCCACGAAGCCGCAGACACCGCGCTCGGACAGCCGTTGTGCCTCGACTGCTACGACCACGACCACCAGGTCGTCTGGAACATCTTCTCTGGCGAGCTGTGGCACCGCACCAAGCAAGCCGCGGAACGCCACCTCGCCAAGCTCGCCCGCCGCCGCGGCATTCCCCGCGTCGACGTCGTCACCGCATCCGGCAACATCCGCAAGGTCCCGCCGGTCCGGCTCTCACCGGGCAAGGTTGCCGAACTCCAAGCGCGCGGTGCGGTGCACTTCCACGCCATTGCCCGCCTCGACGGCGTCGACGGCCAAGACCCCGACGCCGTCGTACCCCCACCCGCCGGGTTCGGCGTCGACGAGCTGCTCGACGCGCTCCGGTACGCCGCCCGACACGTCGCCTTCCGCACCCCAACCCACCTCGACCGGCCCGAAGGCTGGCCAATCACCTGGGGCAAGCAAGTCGACCTTGAACCCATCACCACCGACGGCACGGGCGACGTCACCGACGGCATGGTCGCCGGCTACCTTGCCAAGTACGCCACCAAGAGCACCGAGGCCACCGGGCACACCTCCACCCGCCTGACCGCCGAATCGATCGGGGACTACGCCGACCCCGACGGCGACCACACCGCCCGCCTCATCGACGCCTGCTGGCGCATCGGCCGACCCACCGGCACCCCCGTCCCCCTGTCCGAGCGGCCCCGCGACCACCGGCCACGGCCCGGCTTCGTCGACCGCTGGGAATGCCCCGACTGCGGCACGCACACCCGCTACCCCGCCTGTCCCGTTTGCGTTGCCCAGCGTCAAGCCGCCCTTGACACCAAACCGGCCAGCAGGGCACAGGCCACCAATCCCTACGCCCGGCTGCGCCGGTGGGCGCACATGCTCGGCTACGGCGGCCACTTCCTCACCAAAGGCCGCCGCTACTCGGTGACCTTCCAACTCCTGCGCGACACCCGCGTCACCTTCCGCCGCCACGAACACGACCACCAGGGCGACGAGAAGTCCGCCACCCTCCGCGCCGTCGACCACCTCGACGAAGACGACACCACCCTCATCGTCGGCACCCTCACCTTCGCCGGCGTCGGCTGGCACACCACCGGAGACGCACTCCTCGCCAACACCGCAGCCGCCATGGCACGCGAGCGACGGGCCACCGGCCGCGAAGAACTCGCCCACGAACTCAGCACCACCCCCGCCGGCACCGTGTCGGCCGTTGCCTGACCCCGACAGACCTGAGGAGATCACCCGCCATGAGCACCATCGCCCGACCCAGCCCGGTCGTTCGGCTCGTCCCTCGCACCGGGGCAGCCGTCGTCGAGCCTGTCACCTACACCGTCCGGGAAGTCGCCAAGCTGCTGGGCCTCTCGCTCGGAAGCACCTACGCCCTCGTTCGGGACGGAACGATCCCCGCAACCCGCCTCGGCGGGCGCTGGCTCATCCCGCGCACCCGGTTTCACGCCTGGCTCGACGGCGTCACCGAGCAACCCGCCGCCACCGGCACCGAGCACGGGCGGAGGCACTGATGGGCTTCGTCCGCAAGACCCCGGCTGGCACCTTCCGCGCGTGCTGGCGCGACCCGGCCGGTGGGCAGAAGTCCAAGAGCTTCCGCACCAAACGGGAGGCCAATGCCTTCCTCACCGAGGTCGAGAGCGGACTGAACCGGGGCACATACGTCAACCCGCACGCCGGCCGCACCCGCTTCGGTGTCTTCGCTCAGCAGTGGCTCGCCACTCGAACCGTCGAGGCACGCACCAGCGAGCGGACCGTCTCTATGCTCCGTACGCACGTCCTGCCCAAGTGGGGTGACTGGCCGCTCGGGAAGGTCGACTTCTTGTCGGTGCAGGAGTGGGTCACGGGCCTGGCTCGGGATCTCGCCCCCGCCACCGTGGCCAAGTGCTATCAGCTACTGTCGATGATCCTCCGCACGGCGGTCCAGGCGCGACTGATAGCCGTCAACCCCGCCGAAGGGGTCAAACTGCCGCGCGATCGTTCCCGCGACGTCAAGCCGGTCACGATCAGTCGGGAGGACTTCCGACACCGGCTGCTGCCTGCCGTCCCGCCCCGGCATCGGGCAATCGTCTCCACCGCTGCCGGGGCCGGTCTGCGCTGGGGTGAGTGCGCCGGGCTGACGTGGTCCTCGGTTGACCTCGACCGGGCATCGCTACGCGTGGTCCAAGTGGCCGAGGAGACGCACGGCGGGATCGTGCTGCGGCCGTACCCGAAGAGTCGCGCTGGTGTGCGGACCGTGCCGCTGCCCGGCTTCCTCCTGGCCGCGCTCCGCGAGCTGCATACCGCCGCCGACGACCCGGACCCGCGAACCCTGGTCTTCCGCGACCGGGTAGGACGCCCACTGCGCCGGTCGAACTTCCGGCGTCGGATCTGGCTGCCCTCGCTCGTCCGTGCGGGTCTGCTCGGCCAGGTCGCCAACACCGGCCCGCACCGGTACCGCGCGGTCTGGCCAGACCGGGAAGGCATCGAGTGGTCGGCCGAGTTCACCACCGAACGGGAAGCCGTCGCCTGCGTCGCGGCCAAGGCTGCCGGCGGGATGCGGTTCCACGATCTACGGCATGCCTACGCCACCTGGCTGGTCACCGACGGCGTCCCGATCAACCTGGTGCAGCGGGTGATGGGCCACGAGCAGGCGTCCACGACACTCAACCGGTACACCCACACCCCGGACGACTACGCGGCCCGCGTCCTGGAGGCGTTCGACGGCCCTGCTGCCTCTCCGCTGCCTCCGGCCGCAGAAGCGCCGTCCCTGGACAGCCTCGACGAGGCGGAAGACGACCTGTGAGCAGCGGTGGAGCGCTTCCAGGAGAAAGGGACGACCCCCGTCGGGGGGAGACGGGGGTCGTCAACGGTTCGGCTCCGGGGGGGTCGAGCCGAACCACTCAGCGGTCACGGGGGGTGCAACCGCCGAGGGCCTGTCTGTTTCGGGAATGTGAAAGCACGTCGTGCGGACAAGTCTGCCTGAGCGGACCCGTCACGTCGAGTGGTGCTCACTCCACTCAGCGCGAAAATCTCCTCGCCGAATGTGAGCACGATCACACCGAGGGGTGGTGGGGGCACCCGTCCACAGGTCTAAGGGGTGGCCTGACCCCGGGCACCCGCCGACGATAGACCATCCGGCTAGACTTTCGCGCCGTGGGCCGAAGTGCCGCTTTCTTCGATCTGGACAAGACCGTGATCGCCAAGTCGAGCGCCCTGGCGTTCGGTCGGCCGTTCTACCGGGACGGGCTGATCACTCGGCGTGACGTGGTCAAGTCGGCGTACGCGCAGCTGATGTTCCGGCTGGGCGGCACCGACGAGCAGACCATGGCCCGAACACGGGACTACCTGGCCACGCTCTGCAAGGGCTGGCAGGTGGAACAGGTCCGCCAGATCGTCGCGGAGACACTCCACGAGCTGATCAACCCCTACGTGTACGCCGAGGCTGCCGCCCTGATCGAGGAGCACCAGGCGGCCGGGCGGGACGTGGTGCTGGTGTCGGCGTCCGGCGAGGAGATGGTCCGGCCGATCGGCGAGCTGCTCGGGGTGACCGATGTGATCGCCACCCGGATGACGGTGCGGGACGGTCGCTACAGCGGTGAGGTCGAGTTCTACGCGGCCGGTCCGAGCAAGGTCGAGGCGGTCGCCGAGTTGGCCGCCGCCCGGGACTACGACCTGGCCGACTCGTACGCCTACTCCGACTCGTACAGCGATCGTCCGCTCCTGGAGTGTGTGGGGCACCCGAGCGTGGTCAACCCGGACCGGCAGCTGCGCAAGCTGGCCTCCGAGAACGCCTGGCCGGTGCTGGAGTTCCGGCATCCGATCCCGCTGGGCCGCCGCTGGCGGGAGCGGCCGGCCGTCCCGGTGGCCGCGGCCGCCCTGGGGGTCGGTGTGGGCGTTGCCATCGGCATCGCCTGGTACGGCCGGCACCGCCGCACCCGCGCTGCGGCCACCGCCTGACCTGAGCGGCCGGCTGTGACGGCGCAGCTGGTCAGGCGGCGGCGAGGATCTCGTCGCCGATCGTGGTGAGCTGGTCCGCGCCGACCTCGACGGCTGCCATGTAGTGGCGTAGCCACGAGCGCAGCCCGTCCGGGGTGCCGGTGGCGAAGGCACCGGCCGAGCCGACGTACTCAGGCTCGCGTTCGGCGTGCCCGACGTCGACGCCGAGCAGGCCGCGCGGGTCGAGGCCGCTGGCGAGCAGCACCAGCCGGGCGGCGCCGCGCGCCACCACGCCGGACGGTCCGGCGAACGGGCGCAGGTTGAGCAGTTCCCCGTGTACGACGGCGGCCAGCACCAGCGGGGACACCTTCGTCCCGCCGGCCACGAGACCGGCGAGCCCGTCGAGGCGGGCGGCGACCACCGGGTCAGGGACCGGCCGACCCAGCTCGGCCTCCGGCACGATGTCGCGGGCGGCGAGGACGTGCAGCCGGGCGAGGGCCTGCCGGGGCGCCTTCGGCCAGAGTTCGCTCAGGCCGGGCAGGGCCCCGGCGACGCGTAGCGCACCCTGGAGCACCGGCTCGGTGACGGTGCCGGCCCGGACCTCCTCGCGCTCGTGCACGGCCCCTTCGAGCGCGGCGCTGGCCACCGCCGACCGCAGGCTGACCTCGGCCGCGACCTGGCCACCGTTGCGGCGCAGGGCGCGGTGCCCGAGCGCCTGGTCGAAGCGTTCGCGGGCCCGGTCGACGGCGGGGGCGATGTCGGCGAGCGCGAGCAGCGGGGCGAGCGGGTCGGTGGTCACCCCGCCACGCTAGCGAGCCGACCCGGGCCGATCACCCCTCACCCGCCCCGCAACGCGACCCCGACCAGCCGACCCAGCGCCAAGCGGCACGGGGCGAGAGAGGTCGGACGGGCCGTCGGGCGCGTGGCGGGTGCCGCTCGGCGCGACCGGGTGGGCAGCGGTCGCCGGCCACCCGGCCCGCGACTACCCTCGTGCCCATCGAGACGCAGGTCACCCCGAGGACGAGGAGTCACGGCATGAGCGAGGCATTGGCCAATCTGCTGAACGAGACGCGCCAGTTCCCCCCGCCGGCCGAGCTCGCCGCGCACGCCAACGTCACCGTCGACGCGTACGCCGAGGCGCAGGCCGACCGGCTCGCCTTCTGGGCGAAGCAGGCCGACCGGCTGGCCTGGTCGAAGAAGTGGGACGAGGTGCTCGACTGGTCGAACCCGCCGTTCGCGAAGTGGTTCGTCGGTGGGCAGCTCAACGTGGCGTACAACTGTCTGGACCGGCACGTCGAGGCGGGTCGGGGCGACAAGGTGGCGATCCACTGGGAGTGCGAGTCGGGTGACACGCGGACCCTCACGTACGCGGACCTGCACGAGCTGACCTGCCGCGCGGCGAACGCGCTCACCGACCTGGGCGTGACCGCCGGTGACCGGGTGGCGATCTACCTGCCGATGATCCCGGAGGCGGCGGTGGCGATGCTGGCCTGCGCCCGGATCGGCGCGGCACACAGCGTGGTGTTCGGCGGGTTCTCGGCCGACTCGTTGAGCAACCGCATCCAGGACGCCAGCGCCAAGGTGGTGATCACCGCCGACGGTGGTTACCGGCGGGGCAAGCCGTCGGCGTTGAAGCCGACCGTGGACGAGGCGGTGGCGAGCTGCCCGTCGGTGGAGCACGTGCTGGTGGTCCGACGCACCGGTGCGGACGTGGCCTGGTCGGAGAAGGACCACTGGTGGCACGAGACGGTCGAGACCGCGTCGGCCGAGCACACGGCGCAGCCGTTCGACGCGGAGCACCCGCTGTTCATCCTCTACACCAGCGGCACGACGGCCCGCCCGAAGGGCATCCTGCACACCACGGGTGGCTACCTGACGCAGGCGTCGTACACGACGCACGCGGTCTTCGACCTGAAGCCGGAGACGGACGTCTACTGGTGCACCGCCGACATCGGCTGGGTCACCGGCCACTCCTACATCGTGTACGGCCCGCTCTCCAACGGCGCCACCCAGGTCATGTACGAAGGCACCCCGGACACGCCGCACAAGGGCCGCTTCTGGGAGATCGTCGACCGGTACAAGGTCAGCATCCTCTACACGGCTCCCACCCTGATCCGGACGATGATGAAGTGGGGCGAGGACATCCCGGCCGGCTTCGACCTGTCGTCGCTGCGGCTGCTGGGCAGCGTCGGCGAGCCGATCAACCCCGAGGCGTGGATGTGGTACCGGCAGCACGTCGGCCGAGGTGAGCTACCCATCGTGGACACCTGGTGGCAGACCGAGACGGGCGCCATCATGATCTCTCCGCTGCCGGGTGTCACGGCGACGAAGCCGGGCTCGGCGATGGCCCCGCTGCCCGGCATCGTCGCCGACGTGGTCGACGACCAGGGCCAGTCGGTGCCGAACGGTGGTGGCGGTTACCTGGTGCTGCGCGAGCCGTGGCCGTCGATGCTGCGCACGATCTGGGGTGACGACAACCGCTTCATCGAGACGTACTGGTCGCGGTTCGAGGGGATGTACTTCGCCGGCGACGGGGCGAAGAAGGACGACGACGGGCACATCTGGCTGCTCGGCCGGGTGGACGACGTGATGCTGGTGTCCGGGCACAACATTTCGACGACCGAGGTCGAGTCGGCGCTGGTGTCGCACCCGTCGGTGGCCGAGGCGGCGGTGGTCGGCGCCACCGACCCGACCACCGGCCAGGCGATCGTCGCGTTCGCCATCCCGCGCGGCAGCACGGACATCGCCGGCGAGGCGGGCGAGCAGCTCATCGCGGACCTACGCAACCACGTGGCGAAGACGCTCGGCCCGATCGCCAAGCCGCGGCAGATCATGCTGGTGCCGGAGCTGCCGAAGACCCGCTCCGGCAAGATCATGCGGCGCCTGCTACGGGACGTGGCCGAGAACCGATCGCTCGGTGACGTCACCACCCTCCAGGACTCCTCGGTGATGGAGCTGATCTCCTCCGGGATGGGCGGCGCGAAGTCCGACGAGGACTGACGACAGACGTACCCCATCGGTGGGTGACGGTCCGTTCGGACCGTCACCCACCGTCATCATTCGTGGACTTGCGACTGCCCCGCACGCTCCCGGCCGACGGCTGGACGGATAACGCCTGCATCACGTTCCTGTTGTTCGGCTGGATTGTCATTTAGTTTCACGATGGTCGGCTGACCTCGACGCGACGCTGCGTGCCTGGAGGCTGCCGACTTCCTTCGCCCATGCCCGAGAAACGGAGCGGCATGTACAGAAACTCCCATCCGGGGTCGCGCCGACGACTACTCGTCGCGCTGCCCGTCATCGCCCTCGCAGCCACGTCACTGACCGTGAGTGGCAGTGCGGCGGCACAGCCGTCCACCACCCCCCGGGCGGTGATCGGGGCTGACGAGTACTACATCAACTACGCCGAGCCCGAGGTGCAGACGGACACCACCGGCCGTGAGGTCAAGGGCAAGAACGGCGTCTACACACCCGCGGTCGACTCCGCTCGCGCGTTCGACCAGAAGCACGCGCGGGGCAACCCGGTGACCGCGCGCCAGCTCGCGCAGATCGAGGCCAAGTCGATCAGGACGGGCAAGAGCCCGCGGCAGATCAAGCAGTCGCCCACCACCCAGACGGCGAAGCTGTTGACGCTGCTTGTCGAGTTCAACGACAAGGCGAACGACGACTTCACCAACGTGATGGTCCCGAAGACGGTGTTCGAGGACCGCACCTGCGTGCCCGGCACCGTGCAGAACGGGCCGAAGCACAACACGATCCCGAACCCGGCGACGCTGCCGCACGAGGACAACAACTCGATGTGGGTGCCGGACTTCTCGCCGTCGCACTACGACAAGATGTTGTACAGCAAGAAGGGCATCACCGAGCGGATCCGCAAGGACCTCAAGGGCCCGGACGGCAAGAAGGGTGTCGACATCTCCGGTCGCACCATGCACAACATGTACCTGGAGATGTCCAAGAACGCGTACACGGTCGAGGGGCAGGCCAGCCCGTGGATCACCGTGCCGCACTCCGAGGGCTGGTACGCGGCGAACCGCTGCACCCAGGACGAGAACGGCAACTGGGTTCCCGGCCGGGAGCAGTCGATGAACGGCCACCCGGACAACCCGGCCGGCGCGGGCAAACTGGCGACCGACGCGATCGACGCGCTCGCCGCCAAGGACCCCAGCTTCCCGTGGGCCGAGTACGACAAGGAAGACCAGGCCGACCGCGACGGTGACGGCAACCTCTTCGAGCCGGACGGCGTGATCGACCACCTCGTGCTGGTGCACGCCGGTCAGGGCAAGTCGCGCGGCGGTGGCGACCAGGGCGTGTACGCCGTGTGGGCGCACTCCTCCTCGGTTCCGGGTGGCTACACCATCCCGGGCACCGGCCTGAAGGTGTCGAACTACATCGTGCAGCCGGAGGACGCCGGCGTCGGCGTCTTCGCCCACGAGTTCGGCCACGACCTCGGTCTGCCGGACCTCTACGACACCTCCGGCAACGCCGACTCCGACGTGGACTTCTGGGACCTGATGGCCTCCGGATCGCACTCGGGTGAGATCTTCCAGGCGCTGCCGACGCACATGGGCATCTGGGACAAGTGGGTGCTCGGCTGGGCCGACCCGCTGACCATCCGTCCCGGTTCCAACCCGCGTGAGGTCAAGCTCGGGCAGAGCTCGCGTACGCCGATCGACGCCGAGGACGGCATCAAGGTCGACCTGCCGGACAAGGTGACGGTCCTGGCCACCCCGCACAGCGGCACGAAGATGTGGCACAGCAACAACGACCAGAGCTGGGCCGACGTCAAGCTGAGCCGCTCCGTCGACGTGCCCAACGCCGCGGATGCCAAGTTCTGGATGTGGAACAACTACATCATCGAAGAGGACTGGGACTTCGGTTTCGTCGAGCTGTCGACCGACGGCGGCACGACCTGGACCGAGCAGAAGGTGTACGCCGAGGGTGGCGCGGTGGTCACCACGCCGGACAACTACGGCGACCCGAACGGCCGGTTGAACGACTTCGGCGGCAAGAAGTACGGTCTGACCGGCAGCACCGACGGCTGGCGTCACGACTACGTCGACCTGTCGGCGTACGCGGGCAAGACCGTCCAGGTGCGGCTGCGCCTGGCCACCGATGAGGCGTTCGAGGAGCGCAACTGGTTCGTCGACGACTTCTCGGTCACCGGCGGCGGCGCGACCACGTGGAGCGACAACGTCGAGGGCGGCGCCAACGGCTGGACGACCAGCGGTGGCACCTTCGTCGACACCACCGGCGCGGGCTGGAAGGTCTCCGGCGGTACCGAGGTCCACGCGCAGTACTACCTGGCCGAGTGGCGCAACTTCGACGGCTTCGACAAGGGCCTGAAGTACGCCTACGACACCATCTACTCGCACGAGGCGTGGAAGGTCGACCGGCTCTCCTACAACGCCCCGGGCATGCTGGTGTGGTACCGGGACAGCGCGCTCGGGGAGGTCAACCACGTCACCGGGCAGATGACCGCGCTGCCCAGCTACGGCGCGAAGGGCGGGCTGCTCATCGTCGACTCGCACTTCGACCCGTACCGGCGTACCGGCACGGCGGCCGAGAAGGACCCGTCGGTGACGGACAACCTGCCGAGCCGTCCGCAGTCGGCCAACGCGGCCTTCACGCTCCAGAAGACGTACCCCTTCACGGAGTGCCTGGAGGCGGCGGACGAGCCGTACAGCGCGTACTGCACGAAGTTCAAGGCGCAGGCGCCGGTGAAGAGCTTCACCGACGCCAAGGGCTGGTACCCGGGCATCGAGATGCGCGACGGTGCCGCGTACGCCCGGGACAACGACGCCTCCGTGGTGGTGCCGTCGCGTGGGAACGCGCCGTACACCACCCGGGTGACCAACCCGGACGGCAGCCCGGCGCCGGAGTTCTACGGCGTGACGCTGGGCGGCGGCGCGATCGTGCTCGGCACCGGTAACCCGGCCGACGCGGGCGTGCAGAACGGCGTCTCGTTGACGATCCGGAAGACCGCGAACGACAACTCGTCCGCCACGATCTACGTCACCCCGGCGAAGAAGTGACGGTTTAGCGGGTTCGGCAACTGATGGTGGGGCCGGTGGCGGGAACGCCACCGGCCCCACTGTCGTTTCGTCTGATCTTATTGATCGAAATGCATCGGTGCGAACGTTGCCGACCAGTCCGCCCCGGTTCGAGTGCAGATGAAGCGCGGGCGTGTGACGGTGAAAAGCGTTCTCAACAAAATCTTGCAACAAATCGACGTGTGCGTCTTCCCACCCGTCCCGGCAGTGTCTATGTTCACCATTGGTCCCACTAGTGGGATCGATCTATCACCGGTCCGTACCCCCGTTGGGCCGGTTCCCTCACACCGGAGGTACCACGTGCGCAAAGTCGCAGTGGGTCTGCTCGGGCTCTCACTGACGGCGACGGGGCTGGCGTTCGGACCGTCCGCCAGTGCCGCGCCGCAGCCGAAGTTGCCGACGGCAGCGCCGTCGGTCGCCGAGCCCGCCAATGCCGACCACGACCTGCCGAACCCGCTGGAGGACAAGCGGCGTGCGCTGCGCCAGGAGGGCCTGAGCAAGGTCCTGTCCGGCAAGGCCAAGGCCGAGAAGATCAACGGCAGCACGGTCGTCAAGGTCGGCAAGACCCAGGCCGACGGGGCCACCGCCCGCACCACCGGGGCGGGCACCGCCCAAACCGAGGACCAGTACGTCGAACTCTCCCGCGAGCGGACCGACAAGATCTTCGTGATCCTTGCCGAGTTCGGCAACGAGCGGCACCCGGACTACCCGGACAAGAACATCGACCCCGACACCGCGGGGCCGACCAAGTTCGACGGGCCGCTGCACAACCAGATCCCGGCGCCGAACCGGGCGGTGGACAACTCCACCGTCTGGCAGCCGAACTACAACGCCGACCACTATCGGCAGCTCTACTTCGGCACCAACCCCGGCGACGAGTCGCTGAAGCAGTACTACGAGGCCCAGTCCTCGGGTCGCTACAGCGTCGAGGGCGAGGTCACCGACTGGGTCAAGGTCAAGTACAACGAGGCCCGGTACGGGCGCTCCGACGACCCGGTCGCCGACGACGACGTCGAGAACCCGGCCGACGACAAGGCCGTCTGCGACAGCAACGTCTGCGACAACACCTGGGAACTGGTCCGCGACGCCGCCAACGAGTGGGTCGCCGACCAGAAGGCCGCCGGCCGCACCGACGAGGAAATCGCCGCCGACGTCAAGTCGATGGACCAGTACGACCGGTACGACTTCGACGGTGACGGCAACTTCAACGAGTCGGACGGCTACATCGACCACTTCCAGATCGTCCACTCCGGCGGCGACCAGGCCGACGGCGACCCGGCCCAGGGTGAGGACGCCATCTGGAGCCACCGCTGGTACGCCTACGCCTCGGACCAGGGCAACACCGGCCCGGCGGACTTCCCGGCCGGCGGCACCGAGATCGGTGACACCGGCGTCTGGATCGGCGACTACACCATCCAGCCGGAGAACGGTGGCCGGAGCGTCTTCTACCACGAGTACGGCCACGACCTCGGTCTGCCGGACGACTACAACGTCATCAACGGTGGTGACAACAACAACGAGCACTGGACCCTGATGGCCCAGAGCCGGCTCGGTGGCAAGAACGACGGCGGCATCGGCGAGCGCGGTGGCGACCTCGGCGCGTGGAACAAGCTACAGCTCGGCTGGCTCGACCACGACACGCTCGGGCCAAACGAGAAGCGCGACGTGGTTCTCGGCCCGCAGGAGTACAACTCGCCGGAGGCGCAGGGCGCAGTGGTCAACCTGCCACCGCGGGAGTACACCTTCTCGAACGGCGCGCCGTTCGAGGGCAGCAAACAGTTCTTCACGGGCAACGAGGACAACCTCAACAGCACGATGACCCGGACGTTGGACCTCACCGGGAAGTCGTCGGCTGCCTTGGCCATGAAGGGCCGCTACAACATCGAAGCCGGCTTCGACTACCTGTTCTTCGAGGCGTCGGCCGATGGCGGTAAGACCTGGGCGACCCTGCCCGGCACGGTCAACGGCAACCCGCTGAAGGAGATCTCCCCCGGGCGTTTCGCCCTGGACGGCTCCAGCGGCGGCAAGTGGGTCGACGTCAACATCCCGATGAACTCCGCGGCGGGCAAGGTCGTGCAGTTCCGGCTGCGCTACCAGACCGACGGCGGCGTGTCCCGGGGCGGTTTCTACGGTGACGCGATCACCGTGACCGCCGACGGTCAGGTCGTGTTCACCGACGGCGGCGAGAACGGCGCCAACGGCTGGGCCTTCGCCGGGAAGTTCGAGATCGCCGCGGCCACCTACAAGAAGAAGTTCGCGAACTACTACATCGCCGGCACCCGGTCGTACACCTCGTACGACAAGTACCTCAAGACCGGCCCGTACTACTTCGGCTACCAGAACACCCGCCCGGACTACGTGGACCACTACGCCTACCAGGAGGGTTTGCTGATCTCCTACTGGAACCTGCGGTGGGCGGACAACGACACGTTCGAGCACCCGGGTGAGGGTCGGAACCTGATCATCGACGCGCACCCGCGGCCGCTGTACAACCTGACCGGCGACCCCTGGCGGGCCCGCGTCCAGGTCTACGACGCGCCGTTCGGCTTGAAGAAGGCCGACTCGTTCACGCTACACATCGACAGCCAGGCCCAGTACGTCCGTGGCCAGGCGGCGCAGCCGCTGTTCAACGACACTCAGCAGTACTGGTACCCGGAGCTGCCGAACCACGGCGTCAAGCTCCCGGCTACCGGCCGGAAGATCCAGGTTCTGTCGCAGGACGGCATCTACACCAACGTCCGCTTCTTCTGATCCTCGCTTGCAGGCAACACCCGCACCGCAGCGATGCCCGGGCAGGTCACCTGCTCGGGCATCGCCCTTTCCAGGGAACGGCGACCGGGTAACGCGCGTCGGATCATCCGTGCAACCGCGAACCCGCACCACTTCGGCCGGCGTCGCTCTGGCCACCCTGCTGGCGCTCGCCGGCTGCGCCGGATCGCGGAACGAAGGAGCCGCCGTGTCCGCCCAGCAGACGCCCTCCGACACCCCCTCGACCGGCGCGCCAACCGGGCCTGCCGAACCCACGCCGTCGTCCTCCGGCGCGCCGACCGCGATCGCCGGAACCACGCCGTCGTCGCCCGCCGGCCGTCCGTCGCGCTCACAGGTTCCGCTGCCCACCCTGCGCCCACCGACCGAACCGCCGCGCAGACCCACCGACTCCCGCAAGACCAACGCACTGGCCGGGCGGATCAACCGAGGTGGCGACGGTCCCTGCTACGGCCTCGTCACCGACGACGGCCGCCAGTACGCGCTGCACGGCACCGGCAAGGGCACCTTCGCCGTCGGCACGACCGTCCGGGTCACGATCGGCCCGGCCGACCCGCCGGCCGCCGACTGCGGCCCGGGCATCCCGGCCACCATCGTCGACATCAGCCCGGTCTTCTGACCCTCCCCGCAGGTCACCCACGGGCAGGCGAAACGGCTGCCTGCCGACGGGGTCCTAGGCTGTCAACCATGACCGACCAGCGCGGCGGAACCGTCGACGAGTCCTGCGTCCTCACCGAGGGGCCGTGGACGCACCGTTTCGTCGGCGCCAACGGCACCCGGTTCCACGTGGTCGAGGCCGGCACCGGCCCGATGGTGCTCTTCCTGCACGGGTTCCCCGAGCACTGGTGGGCCTGGCACCAGATGCTCCCCGCGGTCGCCGACGCCGGCTTCCGGGCGGTCGCCGTGGACCTGCGCGGCTACGGCGCCAGCGACAAACCACCCCGGGGGTACGACGGCTACACCCTCGCCGCCGACATCGCCGGCCTGATCCGGGCCCTCGGTGAGCGGTCGGCGACACTCGTCGGCAGTGGCGTCGGCGGCATGGTGGCCTGGACGGTGGCGTCGTTCCACCCGTCCCTGGTCCGCCGGCTGGTGGTCCTGGGAGCGCCCCACCCGCTGCGGCTGCGCGCCGCCATCTTCGCCGACCCGCGCGGGCAGTTCGCCGCCTCCACCCCGGCGTTGAAGTTCCAGCTCCCCCGCTACGAGCACGTGCTCACCAGGGACGGCGCGGCGGGCGTCGAGGAGATTTTGCGCCGCTCGGCCGGCCCGCGCTGGGCCGCGAGCGGCGACTTCGAGGCGTACGCCGAACGGTGTCGGGCGGCGATGCGCATCCCGCAGGCCGCCTTCTGCGCGTTGGAAGGTTATCGCTGGGCCTTCCGTTCGGTGCTGCGGCTGCACGGCTACCGGTTCGTCCGCCTCATGCAGAAGCCGCTGGTCACCCCGACCCTGCAACTGCACGGCGCGGCCGACGTCGCCGCCCTGCCCCGCACCGCCCTGGGGTCCGGCCGGTACGTCGTCGCGCCCTACGAGTGGCGTCTGCTGGACGGGGTGGGGCACTTCCCGCACCTGGAAGCCCCCGAGCTGGTGCTCGGCGAGATCCTGCGGTGGGCCAAGTCGTGACCGGTCAGACCCGCTGCTCGCGCAGGTCGGTGACCTCGGCGGCCGGCGCCCAACCCTGGTAGACGCCGAAGTCGAAGACCTCCAGCCGCATCGCTTCGGCCACCGGCCAACGACCACCGGTGTACTCGACACGTAGCCAGGCGTCGTGCTCACCGAGCACGATGAACGGCTGGCCCTTCCAGGTGCAGGTGGTCCGCACGTACGCCAGGTCCTCGATCTCGCTCGCCGGCAGCACCCGCACGTAACGGCCCGCGCGGACCTCCTCGAAGCCCTCACCCGGCCCGGGCTGGTAGAGGCGGATGTCGTCGCCGTCCGGGCTGGCCTGGTACTCCCGGCCCTGCCAACGGGCCACGTAGCCGTCGCGCATCACTCCTCCGGAACCCGTCGCCAGATCACCGCGTCCGTGTCGAGCACCGCGACCACCCGCTCGCTGCCGTCCCCGCCGATGCGCCAGAGCTGCGCGCCGTGCGGGAGGCGGGCGCTGTCCACCTTGAACTCCGCCACCACGTCGCTGCTCTCGCCCGGGGCGAAGCCGTTGCCCCGGAAGGGCGGGCGTTCGATGACCCAGCCCTCCATGGCCCGCATCGCCGGCTCGTTCTGACCCCCGTACGGAATCCGGTAGAGGCTGGGCCGGTGCGCCGGCCACCGCAGCACGTAGATCTCCTCGGCGTCCCGCTCGAACGGTGAACCGGGGTGGTTGAGGCCCAGCGCATCGTGCAGCTCGGCCGGGGTGGTCAGGTGGGCCAGCTCACCGGCCCGGTGCACGAACCCGGAGACCCGGTCGTACCCCCGCTCCAGGTAGTACGCGAGTTGGCTGGGCGCGATCGCCTTCTGCATGACTGTCGGTCGGGCCGGGTCGACCGCCGCCGGGGCGTACCGGGGGCGGGCGGTGGGCTCCGCCTCGGCCGCCGGCTCCACCGGGTCGACCTCCAGGTCGTCACCGAGCCCCACCTCGGCGGCCCAGTTCGCCAACGCGACGATCTGGTCGCCGGGCAACTTCGCCCCGACGGGGGTGCCCGGGTTGACGGCGAACGACCAGTCCTCGTCCGGCCAGCGCCGGATCAGCTGGGCGAACTTCACCCGGACCGTGTCGACGTGGCCCTCGACGTGGTCGGCGAGGCGCTCCGGGGACGTGTAGACCACCACGTACGTCTCGCCGTCGAGCTGGGCGGTGCGCCAGACGAAGCCCGGGTCGCCGGGCCGACTGCCCCGCACCGAGTTCGCCTCGGCCGGCAACAGCACGCGGGCCAGCAGCAGGGTGGACAGGAACGTGTCGGTGCTCCCGGCTGCGGCGGCGCCGAGCAGGTCCTCCTCGACGGTGTTCGCCGGCTGGAACTGCGGCGACGCCGGCTCGTCGACCGTCGGAGGCTCGCTGTCCAAGAGCGCGGGTTCCGCGTCGGGGTCGGGGCGTACCGGGTCGGGTTCGTAGCTCAGCGGGGATCGGGACGACCAACCGGAGTCCACCCCGCCGCCGAAATCGGCGTCGCTGCCCAGGCCGGCGTGGCTGCCCGGGCCGACGTCACTGCCCAGGCCGGGGCCGCCCAGGGTGGCGTCGCTGTCCGGGGTGACGGCGGGCGGATCGAGCAGGCTCGCTCCACTGCCCGCAGCGGCGGGGGCAGCTGGGTCCGGCACACCCGGGCCCCGCACGGACGGGCCG
>NZ_JBNCKT010000023.1:0-40327 GCF_049841675.1 Micromonospora sp. DT4 | reverse complement strand
CGGACACGGACGGGCCGGACACGGACGGGCCGGACACGGACGGGCCGGACACGGACGGGCCGGACACGGACGGGCCGGACACGGACGGGCCGGGCGCAGGCGGGCTGAACGGTGGCGGGGCGGTAGTGGTCGGGCCGGGTCGCCGCGACGTATCGAAGAAGGGGCCGACCTCGGTCGGATCGGGGAGATCCCGGGATTCGATGATGGTGCCCTCGATGACGATGGGCGTGAAACCGCGACGTGGCGCGGGCGGACCGGAGACCGGTTCCGCGACCGACGGCGGCAGCTCCTCCACCGGTTCGAAGTGCCGCCGGTCACCGGGACGGCCGCGCGGGATCGCCTGGGTCTCGTCCGCCGAGGGCACCGGCCCGGCGGGACGGGTCGATGGCGGTTCACCGTTGACCGGACCGGGCGCCCGGATCGCCTGGGTGGGTTCCTCGGCCAGCGGGTTGGGCCGACGCGGCGGCAGCGGCTGAGTGGCCTCGTCGTCGGTCGAGGGTGCTCGTACCACCCGGGACGCGCCCAGGTCGCCGGCTGGCGGCCACGGCCCTCGGCTGGCGTCCGGCGCAGGCATCGCGAAGGCCTGGGCCGCGCTGTCGCCGCCCGGAGCATCGGCGGGGCGGCGGCGCGGAAAGGGCTGGCTGCCCCGCCCGAACCGCGACGGTGGCACGGCCCGGTCGCCCGACCGACCATCGCCCGGGAGCAGGCCCGACTTACGACCGGACGTCGGTTCGAAGAAGGAACGCCGACCGTCCTGGGTGGTGCCGTCGCCGGAGACCGGACCTCCACCGTCGCTGGCCGGTCGACTCACGGACGGCCGGGCGGCGCGTGACACCGGCTGGTCGGCCGGGGCGGCGTGGGTGCGGTCGGCGGCCAGGGGCACGTACCGGGACGCGGCGGTGCGGCTCCCGCCCGGCACGGCGCCGGTGCCCGGCTGGGCGGTGCGCGGCGGGTCGGTCAGCTGCCGTGGGCCGGCGGCGGGCATGTCCTCCGCGGACCGGCGCGGCAGGTCACCCGGGTCGGGCGAGCGCGTGGGGATGACCGAGGGCGGGCCCACCGGAGGCGACGCGCCCCTCGGCCCGGGCCGCCCGGTTGACGCCGGTTCCGATACCGACGGTGCGGGCGGCACGAAACCGGCGGCGGGCCGGGCATCCCGTCCGCTCGTACCCGCTCGGGACCGGGCCAGGGTCTCGGCCCGCTCCAGCCGGGCACGGGCGCCCATGGCACGGCCCGGCAGCCGGACGTCACCACGGGAGAGCTGAGACACGAACCAGGACGGCAGATACCCCTCGACGGGCAACCCGGGGTTGACCGCCAGCCACCACTCGTGGTTGGGCCAGCCGAGAGCGAGGTCGGTGAACGGGACACGCCGATTGGTGCCGGCGTGCTCGCCGAGGCAGGCCCGCAGCGCCGAGGCGGAGGTGAAGGCGAGCACGTGCGTCCGGCCACCGGTCGTCCAGGTGCCCCAGCCGGCGGCCTGACCGGACGGCGCCGGAGTGGAGACGGGCAACAGAAGATCGGTACGGGACAGGAGGCGGAAGTAGAGCTCCTGGTCGTTGGCGCGCAGCGCGTCCCGCATCGCCACCTCGGCCTCCGTGGCCGGCTCCCATTCGGTCACGGCCACCTCTCCTCCCGAGAACAGGCCACAGGTATCTCGTACAACCTACAAGGTGGCATCAAGATCACAATGGCTGGCCGGCGGCGGTCCGCCGGGGCGACGGCGAGGCGATAACATCCCGTTCCGGAGCCGACACGATACGGAGGCTGTCGATGTCCCGATCGATTGCGCGCCCGGCCCTGGCCGGTCTGGCGGTCGCGTTGCTGACCGTCGCGACCGGTCCGGCCGGTCCGGCCGTCGCCGCCGGCGCCGCGCTCCGATCGGCCCCGACCTGCGCGGCACCGCTGGCGCCCGTCCGACCGGTCGAGGCCACACCCTGGCCCCAGCAGCGGTACGACCCCGCGCGGCTCGCGCCCCTGACCACCGGGGCGGGGGTGACGGTCGCGGTGGTCGACTCCGGAGTGGACCGGGCGCACCCCCAGCTTGCCGGGCGGGTGCTGGCTGGCACCGACCTGCTCGAACCGGGTGGGGACGGCGGCCGGGACTGCGCCGGGCACGGCACCGGTGTGGCGAGCATCATCGCGGCGGCACCGCGGCCCGGCGTCGCCTTCCACGGGCTGGCGCCGGCCGCCCGGATCCTGCCGGTACGAGTGAGTGAGCAGCAGGTGGTGCAGGGCCGGGAGTCGGGACGCACGGTCAGCGCCGGCGAATTCGCCCGCGCCATCCGCTGGGCGGTCGACCACGACGCCGACGTGGTCAACCTCTCCGTGGTGCTGTACGCCGACGACCCGCAGGTCCGTGCGGCCGTGCGGTACGCCGTCGAGCGGGACGTGGTGCTGGTGGCCGCCGTGGGCAACCTGCACGACAGTGGCGACCCACGCCCGTTCCCGGCCGCGTACGAGGGGGTGCTCGGGGTGGGTGCGATCGGGGCGGACGGGGCGCGGGCCGCCTTCTCCCAGACCGGCCCGTACGTCGACCTCGTCGCCCCGGGCAGCGAGGTGCTGGTCGCCGCGCCGATTCAGGGTCACCAGAGGGTGGAGGGCACCAGTTACGCCGTGCCATTCGTGGCCGCCACCGCGGCGCTGCTGCGCGCGTACCGACCCGAGTTGACAGCCGTCGAGGTGGTGGAACGGATCGTGGCCACGGCCGATCCGGCACCCGGCCCGGGACGCGGCGGCGGGTACGGCGCCGGCGTGTTGAACCCCTATCGGGCGGTCACCGAGACCAGCGGCAGCCAGTCGGGCGGGCCCCGGCCGGTTGCCGCGCTCGCCGACGACCGGGCCGATCCGGCGGTGCTCGCCCGACAGGCTCGCCGCGCCGCCGCCCGGGACCGGGCGCTGGTGACCGGCGCGGTGATCGGCGTGACGGCGGTCGCCGTGGTGGTGCTGGCCCTCGTGCTGCCCCGGGGCGCGCGCCGACGTTGGCGACCGGCCGAGCCGGCCTGAGGAGACCCGGTCGCCTCGACGGCCCTCGTCATCGGGTGGCCGGGACGCCGACGCGGGCATGTCCGCGCTCCCGGCCCACCGACGTCACTGGAACAGCCCGGTGTTCTTCTTCTCGGTGTCGAGATAGTCGGCGGCGGAGTCGTCCACCGCCAACTTGATGGCGCGCAGCATGGCCTGCAGGTCCTGCGAGGCGGACCGCCACCGCGCCTGGCGCTGCTCGTACGCGTGGCGGGCGTCACCGGCCCAGGCCGACACCAGCGGCGCGGCGTCGCGTTCGAGTTGACCGAGCTGCGAATCGAGCGTGTTCAGCGCTCGCTGAATGTCCGCGCCGGCCTGTTGCAACGCGGCGAAGTTGACGACCAACACACCATTGTCCATCGGAACGGCCTCCCGGCAGGTCAGAGCGGCAGCTGGATGCCGCCACGGTTGGTGCCGGCCACCCGGCTGGCCGCCTCGTCGTCCGAGACGTCGTAGTGTCGGCCGGCGGTACGGATCGCCCCGGCGGTCTCCCGCAGGGCCCGGTGCAACGCCGCCTGATCGTCTGCCCACTGCCGCTTGACCTGCTCGAACGATCGCCCGCCGGCGCCGCGCCAGGCCTGCTGCAACACCTCCAACTCGGCCAGCAGGACGGTCAGCATGGACTGCAACGACTGATCCACCTGCTCGAACTTGCCGGCGGTCTGCCTCATTACCGCCGCTTCTGCCTGGGTCTGGGACACCCGGACGTCACCTCGTCTCTTCGGTCGTGCCTGGCTGTCAGCGCGCCCGCGGTGGGAGCGCACCGCTCGCGAGGCCCGGTCGACGAGCTTGGGTCGGACACGGGTCCGCGATGAACTTCGTGGCTGACGGTAGCGGTCCGATAGCGGTTCTGCTACCCCCGGGCCTCCCCTGTGGACAACCACGGCAGCCATCGGTCGCCTACGATGTGCGGCAGCCCCGTCGCGGCGCGTGACGGGCAACCGGGGGCGGTCGGCCGCCGGGCACGTCCACACTGGTCGAGGAGGCGCGGTGTCGCCGATCACCGCCGGAAACGCGCAACCGGCGAGCCACGCCGCGTGGGGCCCGACCGCCACCTCCCCGACGACCGGCCCAGGTGCCCCCGCCGCCACCTCGACCGGCCCCCCGCCGGCCATCGGCACCGGGTCGACCACCGCCGGCGGCAGCGCGCCGAGCACCCTCGGCGTCTCCGCACCCGGGGACGGTGCACTCCGTCGAGCCACCGGGCGCTGGGCCGCGATCGGTCGGCTCGCCAAGGGGATACGCGCGGGCCAGCTGGTCACCGGACAGGTCGCCGCCGCGGTCGTTCTCGCCGGTCTCGGCCGGGGCACCCCGGTCACGATCGCCGCGCTGCTGGTCGCGGCGCTCCTCGTGGCGGTCATCTGCGTCCGGCTCCGCGGCCGGTGGCTCTTCGAGTGGCTGGGCACCGCCGCCGGCCATGCGACCCGGCGTCGAGGGCTGGGCGAGCGGGCCAGCCCGACCGAACTACTCGACCTGGTCGCCCCCGGTACCACGGTCCGCTCGACCGAGTTGTCCAGCGGGCCGGCGGCGGTGCTGGAGGACACCGGCGGCATGGTGGTGCTACTGGAGCTCGGAGACCCCGGCGACGTCCTCGGCGACACCTCCCGGGCGATCCCCGCGCCGTCCGCGCTGCTGCCGACACCGGGGCCGGACGTTCCACCGGTGCGGATCCAACTGCTCCTCACCGGGACGGCGGCACCCGCCCCGGCAGCGGGTGGCACCGTGGGGACCTCGTACCGGCAGCTCACCGACGGACGCCTCATCGGGCGGGAGCGGGCGGTGCTGGCGATCCGGGTGCTGCGGGCGGACGGCTGGACGCCGGAGGCGCTGCACCGGGCGCTCGCCGGCACGGCTCGCCGGATCGTCCGCCGGCTCGGGCCGCTGACCGCCCGGCCGCTCGGCGTACCCGCGGCGCTGCGTGTCCTGGGCGAGCTGGCCCACCACGACGGCGAGCCGGTACGCGAGTCGTGGCCGGCGCTGCGCACCGGCTCTCTGGTCCAGGCCACGTTCCGGCTGGTCCGCTGGCCGCAGACGGCGGGCGCGCGGCGGCTGGTACCCCGGCTGCTGGCGTTGCCGGCGACCGCGACGACGGTCTCGCTCTGCGTGGGACCGCCAGTGGGCGCTGGCGCCGACACGGCGGTGACCGAGCTGACCGTACGCGTGGCCGCCGCCTCGACCGCCGAACTGACCGTGGCCGTCGACGCGCTGTGCCGCCTCGTCGACGGCGTGGGCGGGGAACTGCGGCGACTCGACGGCGCGCACCTGACCGGACTGGCCGGCACGCTGCCGCTGGCGCTCATCGCCGCCGGGCGACCGGAGGTGACGCTGGACGACTGGGAGTTGACCCTGGGCGAGGCGGGGGTGATGGTCGGCACCAACCGGCATGGCGGTGCGGTCACCGTGCGGTTGTTCCGGCCGGAGAGCACGCGGGTGCTGCTGGTGGGCGGGGTACGCGCGGCTCAGCTCGTCGCGTTGCGCGCGATGGCCCTGGGAGCGCTCGTGGTGGTGCAGACGGCGCGACCGCGTTCGTGGGAGCCGTTCGTGCGGGGCGTGGCCGCGCCGGGCGGCACGATTCCGCTGATCCCGCCGGGTCGGCCGGTCGCCGAGTCGGTCGGTACCGCGCTGCGGCCGTTGCTGCTGGTGGTCGACGCCGGCCCGGTGCCGGTCGAGACCGAACCCGGTCCGGCGTGGCGGTCCACCCTGGTGGTGCGTGACGAGCTGACGCCGGCCGACGTGGACACGTTGAGCCGCGCCGACCTGGCGGTGCTGCAACCGCTGCACCCGGCGGAGGCGGCACTGGCCGGCTCGGCGCTGGGCCTGGGTTCCTCGGCGGACTGGCTCACCCGGAGCCGGGACGACATGGTGGCGGTGGTGAACCGCCGCGCGCTGCGGTGGGCGCTGCTCTCTCCGACTCCGATCGAGGCACAGCTGATCGGCCGGCCGGCGCGGGCCTGAGGCGGCCCACGCGCGCGAGGCGAGCCGGACCGTCCTCGTTGGTCAACTGCCGGGTTACGCCGGTGGATGGTCCGTGGCACGATCCCCGCCATGGGTTTTCTGAAAGGGTTGCTGATTCGGCTGGCCAGCACGGCACTGGCCTTCTGGTTGGCCACGCTGCTCATTCCGGGCATCGACCTGGAATCGTCCTCGGCCGTTCAGACGGTCACCACGCTGATCCTGGTGGCGGCGATCTTCGGCGTCGTCAACGCGGTGCTCCAGCCGGTCATCAAGACCGTCGGCTGCGGCTTCTACCTGCTCACGCTCGGCCTCATCGCGCTGGTGGTGAACGGGCTGCTGTTCCTGCTCACCAGTTGGATCGCCGACCAGGCCGGGCTGCCGTTCTCGGTTGACGGCTTCTGGCCGGCCGCCGTGCTCGGCGCCCTGTTCGTGAGCATCGTGACCTGGATCCTCGGGGCCGTCCTCGACCGGGACTGACCGACCACCACCGTCCCGGACCGCCAGGCCCCGACCGGTCGGGCGGTCCGGTGACCAGAGTCCGGGAATTGGCCGGCTGACGGACCCCTCGGGCCGGTTAGCGTCGCCGACGTGTTCTCACTGACGCGCACCGACGGCCACCTGCTCAGCACCGATCCCGCCCGGCTCGACCTGGACCGGGTACACCACTGGCTGTCCACCGACGCGTACTGGGCGCTGGGGCGCGACCAGGCGACCGTCGTGCGGGCGTTCGCGGGGTCGCTGCCGTTCGGCATCTACCGGCCCGGAGACGACCGCCAGGTCGCGGTGGCCCGCGTGGTCACCGACCGCGCCACCTTCGCCTGGCTCTGCGACGTGTACGTGGACCGGGCCGCGCGGGGCCTCGGGCTGGGCACCTGGCTGGCCGGCGCGGTCCGCGACCACCTGGCCGAGCTGGGCGTACGCCGGATCGTGCTGGCCACCAACGACGCGCACGACGTGTACGCGCAGGTCGGCTTCACTCCGTTGGACGTTCCCCAGCGGTGGATGCAGCTCGACCGGCGGCCGCCGGTGACCCCGATCACTGGAAAGGAACAGAGCGGCGGTTCACCCCTTACGGTGGGGTCGTGACGCCACTCCGCCTGGGATACCTCTACGGCATCGGCGCGTACCTGCTCTGGGGTTTCTTCCCGCTCTACTTCAAGCTGCTGCGACCCACCGGCCCGCTGGAGATCCTGGCCCACCGGATCGTCTGGTCGGTGCTCTTCGTGGCACTGCTGCTCGGCGCGTTGCGCAACATCGGCTTCCTGCGGGCGCTGCTGCGCCGACGCGGGGCGCTCGTCGGGATCGTCGCCGCAGCCGCGCTCATCGCCGTCAACTGGGGCACCTACATCTACGGGGTCAGCTCCGACCGGGTGGTCGAGACCGCGCTCGGCTACTTCATCAACCCCCTGGTCGTGGTGCTGCTCGGGGTGACGGTGCTGCGAGAGCGACTGCGGACGGCGCAGTGGGTGGCCCTGGGCATCGGCGGGTCGGCCGTCGCGGTGCTCGCCGTCGACTACGGCCGACTGCCCTGGCTGGCCCTGACCCTGGCGTTCAGCTTCGCCGGCTACGGCCTGATCAAGAAGCGGCTCGGGTTGCCCGCCGCCGAAGGGCTCTTCGTCGAGTCGGCGGTGCTGGCGCTGCCCGCGCTGGGCTACCTCGCCTGGCTGTCCCGGCACGGCGGGCTGACCTTCGGCCACCTCTCGGCCGGACACACCGCGCTGCTGGTGCTGGCCGGCGCGGCCACCGCGATCCCGCTGCTGCTCTTCGCCGGAGCTGCCAACCGACTGCCACTGACCGGCCTCGGCATGATCCAGTACCTGGCGCCGGTCCTCCAGCTCGCCTGCGGTGTACTGATCTTCCACGAGCCCATGCCGCCGGCCCGGGTCGCCGGCTTCGCGCTGGTCTGGCTCGCCCTGGTGGTCTTCACGGCCGACGCCATCCGCGCCTCCCGCCGCGCACGCCCCATCGTGGTCGATCATGCAGTTGTGGCGCCCACCGAACACTAGTTCGGGCGTTTTGTCACCCACCACAACTCCATGATCGACGAGGTGGGGGTGGGGTTACGGGACCGCGTAGGTGAGCAGGGGGGTTCCGTCGGCTCGTTGGAGTTCCACGCTGACCAGCTCCGCGTCGGTGAAGCGGGTGACGCCGGTGAACACCAGGTCGTCGCCCGGCGCGGCGAGCCAGGAGCCGATCTGCTCGCTGACGCCGTTCGGGCCCCGCGCCACCAGGCGGAACGGGTACGCCTTGCCGTAGCTCGTGCGGGCGTCGTACCCGCAGTGCATGGTCACCTCGGTGCCCCACTTGCTGCCGGCCAATCCGATCTCGGCGTGCACCGGACCGGCGACCGCCACCGGCCGCATGGTGACCATCGAGACCTGCGGGGCGGGGCGGGGCGTCCCCTGCGCCCCCGAGGTGCCCGGTGGGGCGGCCGGTCGGGGCAGCAGCGCGGCCGTGCCGACACCGACCACCAGGGCCAGCACGGCGGCGACCAGCGTCGTCAGGGCGTACCGCCGACGGGTCGTGGCCCGCTCGCGGCGCCGGCGCGCCCGGGCCTCCTCGATCAGCGCGGGCGCCCGGGGCGGGGACGGTGGTGGCAGGAACTGTTCCAGACCGGCCGGGTCGAGGCGGCCGAGCAGTCCCGGCAGGACGGCGATCTCGGCGACGGCGTCCCGGCAGGAGGCGCAGCCGGTGAGGTGTCGCTCGTAGGCCGCCCGTTCGGCGGGGGCCAGGGCACCCAGCACGTACGCGCCGTCGTCGTGCGCGAACTCGCACCGGGTCACCCCGTCACCCCCATCTCGGCCAGAACCAACCGTAGTGAGCGCAGCGCGTAGTGGGTGCGTGACTTGACGGTGCCCGGCGGCACCCCCAACCGCGACGCCGCCTCCGCCACCGACCGCCCCTGGTAGAAGCACTCCACCAGCACCTCACGATGGGTCGGGCTGAGCCGGTTCAACGCCTCGGCGACGGTCCACGCCTCCACCGCGCGCTCGGCCTCGTCGACGACCTCCGGCGGCTCGGGAATCTCGTCGGTGAACACCTCGCCGACCCGGGTGGAGCGTCGCCGCCAGGCGTCGATGGCCAGGTTCCGGGCGGTGGTGAACAGCCAGGCCCGCACGGAGCCGCGTCGGGGGTCCAGGGACTCGGGGTGCCGCCAGGCCCGCAGCAGCGTCTCCTGCACCAGGTCCTCGGCCCGCTGCCGGTCGCCGTTGACGAGCCGCAGGGCGTGTGCGTACAGCGCCTCCGCGTGCTCGTCGTGCAGCGCCCGCAGCAGTTGGGCGTCATGGTCGCTGATGGCGGTCTCCTCACTTCCGGCGAGTGTCCGGCGGTGCGTCCGCTCGGGAATACGTGCGGTCACGCCGCACGGTTCAGCCCGAGGTCAGACCGCTGGTGGTCGTGCAGGTGTTCACGGCTGGTTCACATTGCGGCCGACAACCGCTCACCGCGTCCTCCTAGCGTCCGGCTGGTACGCCGCCTGTCGTGCCACCGACTTACCTGGAGGCCCCTGAAATGAGCGACCGTCCCCGGCTGCTCCCCCTGTTGACCGGCAACCGCCACGGCACCCGTGACGCCATGACCTGCCTGTACCGCTGCGGCAACGCCTGTGACCACCCGGTACCGAACACGTCCGACAACGCGTACTTCGGTGACGTGGTGGACGCGGAGGTCTCCCGGCGCGGCGTGGTCCGGGCCGGCGCGGTCGGCGCCCTGGTGCTCGGCTTCGGTGGCGCGGCGGCTGGCGCGCTGGCCGGCGCGGCACCCGCCGGCGCGGCCCCCACCACCCCGGACGTGCCGGAGACCTTCGGCTTCGGCCGCCCCACCACGGGTGTCGGCAGCGGCGCGCTGACCTTCAAGCCGATCCCGCCGAACAAGCTGGACACCCTGGTCGTCCCGAACGGCTACGACCACGCCGTGGTGATCAAGTGGGGTGACCCGGTGCTGCCGGGCGCGCCGGCGTTCGACCTGCACCACCAGACCGCCGCCGCGCAGTCGAAGCAGTTCGGCTACAACAACGACTTCGTGGGCGTGCTGCCGCTGGACAAGCAGGGCAAACGGGCGCTGCTCGTGGTCAACCACGAGTACACCAACGAGGACCTCATGTTCCCGAGCTTCCCCGGCCTGGACGGGCTCTCGGTGGAGCAGTTGCGCACCGCCATGGCCGCGCACGGCATGTCCGTGGTGGAGTTGGAGCGGGTCGGTGGCACCGGCCAGTGGACGCCCGTGGGCACCGGACGTCGGCCGTACAACCGGCGTGTCACCGCGCTGAGCACCAAGTCCGACCTGACCGGCCCGGCCGCCGGCTCGGCCTGGCTGAAGACCGCCGCCGACCCCAAGGGCCGTACGGTCGTCGGCACGCTGAACAACTGCTCCGGTGGCGTGACCCCGTGGGGGACCGTGCTCTCCGGCGAGGAGAACTTCAACCAGTACTTCGTCGGCGCGGACGCCGCACCGGCCGAGCTGAAGGCGAAGCTGGACCGGTACGGCATCAGCACCGCCAGCCGCTACCCCAGCGGCAGCCGTAAGTGGGAACGCGCCGACGAGCGCTTCGACCTGGCCAAGCACCCCAACGAGGCACACCGGTTCGGGTGGGTCGTCGAGATCGACCCGTTCGACCCGGAGAGCCGCCCGCGCAAGCACACCGCGATGGGCCGCTTCAAGCACGAGGGCGCGAACGTCATCGTCGCCAAGGACGGCCACGTGGTCGCGTACATGGGCGACGACGAGCGGTTCGACTACCTGTACAAGTTCGTCTCGGACAAGAAGTTCCTCAAGGGCAACTCCTGGGCCGCCCGTAAGCACAACCTCACCCTGCTGGAGTCCGGCACG
The DNA here is from genome assembly GCF_049841675.1 of Micromonospora sp. DT4. Classification (NCBI taxonomy): domain Bacteria; kingdom Bacillati; phylum Actinomycetota; class Actinomycetes; order Micromonosporales; family Micromonosporaceae; genus Micromonospora; species Micromonospora sp. DT4. The sequence continues at coordinate 29,524 of NZ_JBNCKT010000023.1, read as the reverse complement.
CTCTACGTGGCGAAGCTCGACCAGACCAGCGCGGGCGAGATCGACGGCTCGGGCAACCTCCCCGCCGACGGCGCGTTCAACGGTCGGGGTCGCTGGATCAAGCTGGTCAGCGGCAACCGCTCGTTCGTCGACGGGATGACCTCCGCCGACGTGCTCACATTCACCCGGCTCGCCGGCGACAAGGTCGGCGCGACCAAGATGGACCGTCCCGAGGACGTCGAGCCGAGCCTGCTCACCGGCAAGGTGTACGTGGCGTTGACCAACAACACCGACCGCGGCAAGGCCGGCAAGGCCGCAGCGGACGAGGCCAACCCGCGCAACGCCAACAAGCACGGGCAGATCCTCGAGCTGGTCGAGGACCGCAACGACAACACGGCGGAGACCTTCGCCTGGTCGCTGCCGATCGTCTGCGGCGACCCGACCGACCCGTCGACCTTCTTCTCCGGGTACGACAGGACCAAGGTCTCCCCGATCTCGTGCCCGGACAACGTCGCCTTCGACGCCACCGGCAACCTGTGGATCTCCACCGACGGTAACGCGCTGGGCAGCAACGACGGCCTCTTCGCCACCGCCGTCGAGGGTCCGGAGAAGGGACACCTCAAGCAGTTCCTGACCGTGCCGCTCGGCGCGGAGACCTGCGGCCCGTTCATCACCGGCGACAACCGCTCGGTGTTCGTCGCGGTGCAGCACCCCGGTGAGATCACCGGCGCCTCGGTGGAGAACCCGGCCTCGAACTGGCCGGACGGCGACTACGCCAAGCCGGGCGTGGTGGTCACCTGGCGCCCCGACGGCGGCCCGGTGGGTAGCTGAGATCCTCTCCTCCGCGGCCAGCGGGCTGCTGACGTCGCCCGACGGCCCGGCAGGCCGCTGACGTTGCCCTGGCGGTTCGACAGGCCGCTGACGTTGCCCTGGCGGTTCGACAGGCCGCTGACGTTGCCCTGGCGGTTCGGCGCTGGACCGCTGACGTTGCCCTGGCGGTTCGGCGCTGGACCGCTGACGTTGCCCTGGCGGTTCGGCGCTGGACCGCCCCGAGAGGCACTCTCCCAGCCCGGGGGAGTGCCTCTCGGCATCCGCCGGGTCAGTGGTCGGCGGCGATGCCGTCGGCGACCGTGCGGGCGACGGTGAGCAGCTTGGCGCGTACGACACGGGCCGAGGTCATCATCTCGCTGGCCGGCAGGGCGCAGGCCAGCACCACCCGACGTTCCATGTCCTTGTCGGGCGCGACGAGCACCGCCGCGCAGGCCACGCCCTGGCGGAACTGTCCCAACTCCAACTGCATCCCCCGGCGGTCGCCAGCGGCCAGGTCGGCCTCGAACGCGTCGGTGGTGGCCAGCGTGGCGCTGGTGAACGGCCGCATGCCGTACTCGCGCAGATAGCGGAAACGCTGCTCGCTGGTCAGGGTGGCGAGCAGGGACTTGCCGAGAGCCGTCGCGTGCGCGCCCTCGTCGAAGCCGGGCACGAGATCTTCCAGGTAGGGCGACCGGTTCCCCTCGGCCACCGCCGTGATGGCGACCTGCCCGCCAACGAAGCGGCCCAGGAAATGGCTGTAGCCGGTGTCCACGGAGGCCCGTCGCAGCGTCTCACCGACCACCGGCGGCCCCCGGAACGCGGTCACCAGCTCGCGGTAACGGTCGGCCACCTCAAGGCCCACGATGTACGTGCCGTCCTCGCGACGGATCACGTAACCCTCGTACGCGAGTGTGCGGACGAGGTGGTAGGTGGTGGCCACGGTCAGCTCACACCGTCGGGCGATCTGCTTGACGGTCAGGCCCTTCGGGGCGCGACCGACCGACTCGAGCACCCGCAGTGCTCGGGACACGCTGCGGATCAGGTCCGAGGGTTCTGCCAAGGGGTCGCGCACAACCACCTCCGCCGCCGGGGACTTACACCATATGAAAAACAGGCCGAGTGCGAAATGCCTGTTCGGGTCGAGGATGCCAGATCACCATCCACTCCTCGTACACCAGCGGTCACCAAGAGTTGCCCGAGAGTGACTCGCGTAGGTTTGCCGCACGATGACCGACACTGCCCTCATCCCCGCCCCCGACCGCGCCGGGGCCCGCCCGATCCGGGCCAGCGCCGGCGCCGTCGCCACCACCGTGGCCTGCGTACTGCCCGTCTTCCTGCTCGGCGGCCTCGCCGTCCAGATGGGGACGGACCTCGGCTTCTCCCCCGCCGGGCTGGGCCTGGCCGTCTCCGTCTACTTCGGCGTGAGCGCGCTGGCCTCGGTGCCTTCGGGTCGGCTGGTCGAGCGGTTCGGGCCGGCGGTCGTGGCCCGTACCGGCATCGTGCTGGCCTCCGGGTCGATGCTGGCCGTGGCAACCCTCGCCCGCTCGTACCAGGCGCTACTCGCCCTGCTGGCACTCAGCGCCGCCGCGAACGCCCTCGGCCAACTGGCCAGCAACGCCGCGCTGGCCGAGCACGTCCCGCCGAGGAGGCAGGGGCTGTCCTTCGGCGTCAAGCAGGCGGCGATCCCGGTCTCCACTCTGCTGGCCGGCGCGGCGGTGCCCACCATCGCGCTCACCGCCGGGTGGCGCTGGGCGTTCGTGGTCGCGGCCGTCGCGGCGCTGACCACGCTGCCGGCCGTACCCCGGCAGGTGCCCGGTCGCACGCGTCGGGCCGACACGACGCGCGCGGGCCAGGCCACGACGGCCCTGGTGGTGGTCGGCGCGGCGGCGACGTTGGCGGCGGGCGCGGCCAACGCGCTGGGCACCTTCCTGGTGGACTCGGCCGCCGCCCGAGGTCTCTCACCAGGTCTCGCCGGCCTCACCCTGACCCTGGGCAGCGCGGTCTGCGTCGCCGCCCGGGTGGGCGCGGGCGGTCTCGCCGACCGGCGCGTCGACGGTCACGTCGCGCTCATCGCCGCGATGCTGGTGATCGGGGCGGTCGGGCTGGGCCTGCTCGCGTTGACCGGCCCGGTGCCGCTGGTGGCGGGTGTGGTGCTCGGGTTCGGTCTGGGCTGGGCATGGCCCGGCCTCATGAACTTCGCGGTGGTCCGGCTGCACCCGCAGGCCCCGGCCGCCGCCACCTCGATCACGCAGACCGGGGTGTACGCGGGCGGCTGCCTCGGCCCGCTGAGCCTCGGCCCGCTCGCCGCCCACCTCGGCTATCCGGCGATGTGGGCCACGGCGTCGGTGGCGATGCTACTGGCCGCCGCCCTCATGCTGGCCGGCAGTCGCCTCCTGACGGCCACGGCCCGCCCCACCCACAGCTCGCGGTGATCATGAGGTTAGCGCCGCCCGCCACGGCGTGTCATGGGCGCTAACCTCATGATCACCGCGGGTGGGTGGGGGTGGGGGTGGGGGTGGGTTTAGCTGGTGCGGTCGGCGATGTAGTCGCAGAGCGACTCCAGGGCCTGGCGTGACGGGCTCGCCGGGAGCGGGGCCAGGCACGCGCGGGCGTCCTCGGCGTAGCTGCGCACGGTCTCCCGGGCACGCTTGAGCGCCGGGCTCTCCCGCAGCAGCCCCAGGGCCTCGGCGTGCAGCGCGTCGTCGGTCAACGGACCCGTCGCCAGGATCTCCCGCAGCCGTACCGAGGAGGCGTCGGAGTCGTCGGCCGCACGGGCGTAGAGCACCGGCAGCGTCGGGACACCCTCGCGCAGGTCTGTGCCGGGCGTCTTGCCCGACTGCACCGACTCGGACGCGATGTCCAGCAGGTCGTCGGAGAGCTGGAAGGCGACGCCGATCGTCTCGCCGTACCCGGCGAGTGCCTCGACGTACTCCGCCGGGGCGCCACCGAACATGCCGCCGAAGCGGGCCGACGTGGCGATCAGGGAACCGGTCTTCTCGGCGATCACGTTCAGGTAGTGGGCGACCGGGTCGTCATCGGCACGCGGCCCCACCGTCTCGGCGATCTGGCCGTGCACCAGCCGGGCGAAGGTGCGCGCCTGCAACCGCACGGCCTCCGGGCCCAGATCGGCCGCGATGTCCGCGGCACGGGCGAAGAGGTAGTCGCCGACCAGGATGGCGACCGAGTTGGTCCAGCGCGAGTTGGCGCTCGGCGCGCCCCGCCGCACGGCGGCCTCGTCCATCACGTCGTCGTGGTAGAGGGTGGCGAGGTGCGTGAGCTCCATCACCACGGCCGCCGGGACCACCTGCGCGCCCGTGGGGTCGCCGAACTGGGCGCCGAGCGCCACCAGCAGCGGCCGGAACCGCTTGCCGCCGGCGTCGAGGAGGTGCCGGGCCGCCTCGGAGACGAACGGGTCGGCGCTGGCCACACTGGCGCGCAGCTCGACCTCGACCGCTTCCAGCACGCCCAGCACGGATGCCTCGACGCGGGAATCGGCAAGATGAAGGCCGAGCGCGCCGAACTGACTCATGCTCGCCCGGCCCCGGCGACCGCCGGAACCGGTGGCACCTGAACGCTCGCCAGCCGGAATCACCACACCATCAACCATGCCACACCCGTTCTACCTGCTCCGGGTCGGGGATACGCAGCGAGGGCCGGCACGCCGTCGCGCGCCGACCCCCGGTGGCCGAGCCATGTCTCACCGCACGAATTCGGCGGCTCCGGTAGCCAGGTCGAGCAGCGGCGCCGGGGCAACGCCCAGCGCCAGGGTGGCCAGCACGCCGATCATCAGCGCGGCGGAGGTGAGCCCGCCCGGCACGGTGACCGTCGGCGTGGACTCGCCCGGCTCGGACAGCCACATCATCACCACGACCCGCAGGTACGGGAAGGCCAGCACCATGCTGGTCAGCACACCCGCGATGACGAGCCAGGCCTGACCACCGTCCAGCGCCGGCCCGAAGACCGCGAACTTGCTGGTGAACCCGCTGGTCAGCGGGATACCGGCGAAGGCCAGCAGGATGAACGTGAACAGCCCGGCGTAGAACGGCGAACGGCGACCCAGACCGGCCCAGCGGGACAGGTGGGTGGCCTCCCCGTCGGCGTCGCGCACCAGGGTCACCACCGCGAACGCGGCCAGCACCGAGAAGCCGTACGCGACGAGGTAGAACATCGTGCCGGACAGCCCGTCCCTGCTCGGCGCCAGCACGCCGACCAGCAGGTAGCCGGCGTTCGCGATCGACGAGTACGCCAGGAGCCGCTTGATGTCGGTCTGGGTGACCGCGAGCACCGCGCCGACCAGCATGGTCAGCACCGCCACCGCGCCGAGAACCGGGGTGAAGTCCCAGCCCCCACCCTCGAACGCGACATGGAAGACCCGCAGCAGCGCGCCGAACGCGGCGACCTTGGTGCAGGCGGCCATGAAGCCGGTGATCGGGGTCGGCGCGCCCTGGTAGACGTCCGGCGTCCACACGTGGAACGGCGCCGCGGCGGCCTTGAAGAGCAGGCCGATGGCGAGCAGCGCCATGCCGGCGAAGAGCAGGACCGGGCTGGCCGGCGAGTCGCTCACCGCCGCGTTGACGGTGGCGAAGTCGACCCCGGCCGAACGGCCGGGAACGCCGGCGGTGAAGCCGTAGATCAGGGCCACCCCGAACAGGAAGAACGCCGAGGCGTACGCGCCGAGCAGGAAGTACTTCATCGCCGCCTCCTGGCTCAGCAGACGCCGGCGGCGGGCCAGCGCGCAGAGCAGGTACAGCGGCAGGGAGAAGACTTCGAGCGCGATGAACATGGTCAGCAGGTCGTTCGCCGCCACGAAGATGAGCATGCCGCCGATGGCGAACGTGATGAGCGGGTACACCTCGGTGAGCCCGTTGCGGCCCTCGGCCTGCATCCGGTCGTCGGCCGACTCCGCGGTCACGGCGGCCTGCGCGACGAACGCGCCGCCCCGCTCGACGGTGCGGTCGCCGATGAGGAGCAGCGCCATGGCGGCCAGCACCAGGATCGCACCCTGGAGGAACAGCGTCGGTCCGTCCACGGCGATGGCCTGACCGGCCGTGATGAGCCGGTCGTCGGCGTTGAACACCACCATGGTCAGCGCGGCGAGCACGGCCAGCAGGGCCAGCGTCAGCTGCACCACGTGCCGCGAACGCCGGGGAACGAATGCCTCGACCAGCACACCGAGCAACGCGGTGCCCAGCATGATCATGATCGGGGCGAGCGCCGCGTAGTCGAGCGACGGCAGTTTCAACTCGGTCACTTCGCCGACCTTTCGTTCGCGACTGCGGGGCTCCGCTGCGCTGCACTCCTCGCGCTCACCGGCCTGCCTCCTGGACGGTGCCGCCTACGGACGGCGGGGGGTCGGTCCTGCCGATGTCGTCCATGGTCGCCTGGACAGCCGGATTGATCACGTCGGTGACCGGCTTGGGGTAGAAGCCGAGCAGCACGATCAGCACGATCAGCGGAGCGACCACGACCTTCTCGCGCAGGTTGAGATCCCGGCGCATCCCGTCGACCTCGGTCAGCGTCGGGTTGAGCGTGCCCTGCGTGGTGCGCTGCACCATCCACAGGACGTACGCCGCGGCCAGGATGATGCCGAGCGTGGCGATGACGGCCACCGGCTTGTTGACCGTGAAGGTGCCGATCAACACCAGGAACTCGGAGATGAACGGCGCGGTTCCGGGCAGCGCGAGCGAGGCGAGACCGGCGAAGAACAGCACCCCGGCGAGCACCGGGACCAGCTTGCCGGCACCACCGAAGTCACTGATCAACGCCGAGCCGCGCCGGGCGACCAGCATGCCCACCACGAGGAAGAGCAGGCCGGTGGCCAGACCGTGGTTGAGCATGTAGAGCACCGCACCGGTGCCGGCCTGGGTGGTGAACGCGAAGATGCCCACCCCGATGAAGCCGAAGTGCGCGATCGAGGTGTACGACACCAGCCGCTTGAGGTCGTTCTGACCGACCGCCAGCAGCGCCGCGTAGATGATGCCGATCATGCCGAGCGCCAACGCCCACGGCGCGAACCACTTCGACGCCTCGGGGAACAGCGGCAGGCAGTAGCGCAGGATGCCGAACGTGCCGACCTTGTCCAGCACGCCGACCAGCAGCGCCGCAGCGCCCGCCGGGGCGGCGCCACCGGCGTCCGGCAGCCAGGTGTGGAACGGGAAGAACGGGGCCTTGATGGCGAACGCGAGGAAGAAGCCGAGGAACAGCCACCGCTCGGTCCCGGTGCTGATGTCGACCTGCGACAGCGCCTGCCAGTCGAAGGTCTTGCCGCCGACCACCCAGAGACCGATCACTGCGGCCAGCATGAACAGGCCGCCGACCAGCGAGTACAGGAAGAACTTCACCGCCGCGTACTGCCGCTGGTGGCCGCCGTAGCTGCCGATCAGGAAGTACATCGGCACCAGCATGACCTCGAAGAACACGTAGAACAGGAAGACGTCGGCTGCCGCGAAGACGCCGATCATCGTGCTCTCGAGGATCAGCAGCAGCGCGAAGTAGACCGGAATGGACCGCTTGGACGACTCCGCGTCGTGCCAGGACGCCAGGATCACCAGCGGCACCAGGACCGCGATCAGCATGAGCATCACCAGCGCGATGCCATCGGCGGCGAAGGTGAAGCTGACGCCCCAGTTCGGGATCCAGGTGTACGACTCCCGGAACTGGAACCGGTCACCGCCGGCGTTGAAGCTGACCCACATCACCACCGAGAGCACCAGCACCAGCAGCGACCAGGCGAACGCCACCTGCTTGGCCAGTTCCGGGCTGCGGCGCGGCAGGAAGGCCACCACCAGAGCGCCCACCAGTGGCGCCACGGTGAGCACCGAGAGGAACGGGAAGTTGGACATTATGCGGCCTTACCTCCGTCGTGGATGCGTGGTCCGCCGGCGGGGGCGGGCGCGTTGAGGTCGATCACGCTAACCACCCCGCCTGCACCGCGAGGAACGCCGCCATCACCAGCAGCGCGCCGGCCAGGATCGAGGTGGCGTACGAGCGGACGACGCCGGTCTGCATCCGCCGGAGTCGACCCGAACCACCGCCGACGGCGGCGGCGAGCCCGTTGACCAGCCCGTCGATGCCCCGGTTGTCGAGGAAGACCAGCCCCCGGGTGAGGAAGATGCCCGGCTTCTCGAAGACCGCCTCGTTGACGGCGTCGGTGTAGAGGTTGCGACGGGCGGCGGTGACCAGGATCCCGGCCGGCTGCGGCGCGGTGGCCGTGCCGGCCCGGAACAGGAACCAGGCCAGGCCGGCGCCGAGCACCGTGACCAGCAGCGACAGCGTGGTGATCACGAGGTGCGAGAGGACCGGCTCGTGCTCCGCGTGCTCACCGCCCAGACCGGCGGTGGACGTCAGCCAGTCCGGCACGGAAGTGGAGAGCAGGAAGCCGGCGCCCACCGAGCCGACCGCCAGCAGGATCAGCGGGATCGTCATCAGCTTCGGCGACTCGTGCGGGTGCTCGATGTCCTCGGTCCACCGCTTGGGGCCGTGGAAGGTGAGCACGAACAGCCGCGTCATGTAGAACGCGGTCAGGCCCGCACCGAGCAGCGCGGCACCGCCGTAGAGCCAGGCGGTCCAGTCATCCCGCTCGAAGGCGGCCACGATGATCGGCTCCTTGGAGAAGAAGCCGGAGAACGGGAACATGCCGATGATCGCCAGCCAGCCCATCATGAACGTCAACCAGGTGACCTTCATGTACGACGACAGCCCACCGAAGCGGCGGATGTCCACCTGGTCCTTCATCCCGTGCATCACCGAGCCGGCGCCCAGGAACATGTTGGCCTTGAAGAAGCCGTGCGCCAGAAGGTGCACGATGGCCAGCGCGTACGCCCCACCGCCGAGGCCGACGCCGAGGAACATGTAGCCGATCTGACTCACCGTCGACCAGGCGAGCACCCGCTTGATGTCGTCCTTGGCCGCGCCGATGACGCAGCCCATCAGCAGGGTGAGCGCACCGACGCTGACCACCACGAACTGGAGCGTCGAGTTCGCGGAGAAGATCGGGTTGGACCGGGCGATCAGGTAGACACCGGCGGTGACCATGGTCGCGGCGTGGATGAGCGCCGACACCGGGGTCGGGCCCTCCATCGCGTCCGGCAGCCACGCCTGGAGCGGGAACTGGCCGGACTTGCCGGCCGCGCCGAGCAGCAGCAGAAGGCCGAGGACCAGCACCGTGGCACCGGTCAGCGAGCCAACGCCGTTGAAGACCTCGTCGTACTGGGTGGTGCCGAGGGTCGCGAACATGATGAAGATGCCGATGGCGAGGCCGGTGTCACCGACCCGGTTCATCAGGAACGCCTTCTTGCCGGCCGTGGCGGCGTTCGGCCGCCCGTACCAGAAGGAGATCAGCAGGTACGACGCCAGACCGACGCCCTCCCAGCCGAAGTACAGCATCACGTAGTTGTTGCCGAGCACCAGCAGCAGCATGGCCGCGACGAACAGGTTGAAGTACGCGAAGAATCGGCGGCGGCCCGCGTCGTGAGCCATGTACTCGACGGCGTACAGGTGGATCAGGAAGCCGACGCCGGTGATCAGGAGCACGAAGACGGCGGCCAGCGGGTCGAACAGCAGACCGAAGTCGACCCGCAGGTCACCGACGGTGATGAAGTCCCACAGGCTCAGCTCGACCGACTTGTTCTCCAGGCCCCGCAGCTGGAAGAAGGACGCCAGCCCGAGCACGAACGCGGCGCCGATGGCCGCGACGCCCAGCCAGTGCCCCCAGCGGTCGGCCCGCCGGCCGAGCAGCAGCAGGATGGCCGCGCTGACCAGCGGGATCGCCACCAGCAGCCAGACGCTGCCGAGCAAGCCCGTGGCCTCTGCGTACTGCACAGTCTCTTCCACTAGCTTGCCCCTTAGTACTTGAGCAGGTTGGCGTCGTCGACACTCGCCGAGCGCCGGGTCCGGAAGATGGACATGATGATCGCGAGGCCGACCACGACCTCGGCGGCGGCCACCACCATCACGAAGAACGCCATGATCTGGCCGTTGAGGTCACCGTTGATCCGGCTGAAGGTGACAAGCGTCAGGTTGGCCGCGTTGAGCATCAGCTCGACACACATGAACAGCACGATCGCGTTGCGCCGGACGAGCACCCCGGCGGCGCCGATGGTGAACAGCACCGCGGCGAGCACCAGGTAGTAGTCGGGCGTCATGAGTCCGTACCTTTCAGAGTGGTCTCCTGCGCGGTCAGCTCACGCACCGGCAGGATGTCCGGCGTGCTCCGCTCGGTGAGCCGCCCGTCCGGCAGCCGGGCCGGGGTGGCCACCGAGGAGGAGGTCGCGAAGACACCGGGGCCGGGCTTGGGGCCCGGGTAGTTGCCCGGCGCGAAGCGGGCCCGCATGGTCGCCGGCTGGTCCATCTTGTCCTGCTTGCGCCGCTCGATGTGCGCAAGCACCATGGCACCGACCGCCGCGGTGATCAGCAGCGCCGAGGTCAGCTCGAACGCGAAGACGTACTTCGTGAAGAGCAGCCGGGCGATGCCCTGCACGTTGCCCTCCGCGTTGGCCTGGTCCAGGCCGACCGCGGTGGTGCCCTCGACGGCCCGGTAGAGGGCGCCGCCGACGAGGCCGGCGAAGCCCAGCCCCAGGACGATCGCGGCGACCCGCTGGCCGCGCAGCGTCTCGATCAGCGAGTCGGAGGCGTCCCGCCCGACCAGCATCAGCACGAACAGGAAGAGCATCATGATGGCGCCGGTGTAGACGATGATCTGCACCATGCCGATGAACGGCCCGGCCTGGAGTATGTAGAACACACCCAGGCAGAGCATGGTCAGCACCAGCCAGAGCGCCGAGTGCACCGCGTTGCGGGCCGCCACCATCCCGATCGCGCCGATCAGCGCGAGTGGCGCGAGGATCCAGAAGGTGACCTGCTCGCCGCCGGACACCTCACCGGCCGCGGCCAGCACCGTAGACGTGGTCATGCTTGCTCTCCCTTGCCGGCCGCCGCGCGCTGGGCGGCCTGCTCGGCACCCGGGAACGTCACGCCGGGGTGCTCCTCGACCTGGTAGCGGCCGGGGCCCATCGGGGACGTCTCGGCACCGGCGGAGGTGCCCGGGTTGTCCAGCGCGCCGACGTAGTAGTCCTTCTCGCTGTCACCCAGCCGCATCGGGTGCGGCGGCTGCTCCATGCCCTCCAGCAGGGGGGCGAGCAACTGCTCCTTGGTGAAGATCAGGTCCTGCCGGTTGTCCCGCGCCAGCTCGTACTCGTTGCTCATGGTGAGCGAACGGGTCGGGCAGGCCTCGATGCAGAGCCCGCAGAAGATGCACCGCGCGTAGTTGATCTGGTAGGTGCTGGCGTACCGCTCGCCCGGCGAGAAGCGCTGCTCGTCGGTGTTGTCGCCGCCCTCGACGTAGATCGCGTCCGCCGGGCAGGCCCACGCGCACAGCTCGCAGCCGATGCACTTCTCCAGGCCGTCCGGGTGCCGGTTGAGGATGTGCCGCCCGTGGTAGCGCGGCGCCGACACCGGCGGCTTGAACGGGTAGTCGGTCGTGACGACCTTCCTGAACATGTGCGAGAAGGTGACACCGAATCCCTTGAACGTTCCGGTGATCGCGCCCACGTCACACCTCCCTGGAGTCCGAGCCGGCGACGATGTTGGCCGGCTCCCGCTCGGCGACCACGCGTGTGATACGCGGGCTCGGTGGTACCTGTAGATCCATCGGTGGCAGCGGGAAGCTCCCGTACGGCCGACTGTCGACCTGCTCCTGCGTGGTCGGCTTCGGTTGCGGCTTCCGGCTCGGCCAGAAGAGCATGGCCAGCAGGAGGACGCCGGCACCGGCCGAGGTCCAGATCAGTCGGTCCCGCGGCGCGAAGTCCTCGATGGAGCGCAGGCCCGACAGGACCAGGATCCAGACCAGGTTGATCGGCAGCAGCACCTTCCAGCCGAAGCGCATGAACTGGTCGTAGCGCAGCCGGGGCAGCGTGCCGCGCAGCCACACGAAGACGAAGACCAGCACGATCACCTTGCCGAAGAACCAGAGCATCGGCCACCAACCGGAGTTGGCGCCCTCCCACAGCGTGATCGGCCACGGCGCCCGCCAGCCCCCGAGGAACAGCGTGGTGGTGACCGCGGACATGGTCACCATCGCGACGTACTCGCTGAGCATGAAGAGCGCGAACTTCAGCGAGCTGTACTCGGTCATGAAGCCGGCGACCAGCTCGGACTCGGCCTCGGGCAGGTCGAACGGCGCCCGGTTGGTCTCACCGACGGTGGCGATGAAGAAGATGACGAAGCTGGGCAGCAGCAGGATCGCGTACCAGCCTGGGGCCGGGATCTCGGTGCCGAAGATGGTCAGCCGCGTCGCGTCGCCCTGTGCGGCGACGATCCCGCTGGTGCTCATCGTGCCGGCGGTCATGAAGACCGCCACGATGCTCAGCCCCATCGCGACCTCGTACGAGATCATCTGGGCGCTCGACCGCAGACCGCCGAGCAGCGGGTACGTCGAGCCGGAGGCCCAGCCGCCCAGCACGATGCCGTAGACGCCCATGGAGGAGCAGGCCAGCAGCAGGAGCACGGCCACCGGCACGTCGGTGACCTGCAACGGCGTGTGGTGACCGGCGATGCTCACCATCGGACCGAACGGCACCACCGACAGCGCGGTGACCGCGCAGATCACCGAGATCGTCGGGGCGAAGAAGTAGACGACCTTGTCGGCCGCCTTCGGCAGGATGTCCTCCTTGAAGGCCATCTTCAGGCCGTCGGCGAGGGTCTGCAGCAGGCCGAGCGGGCCGACCTGGTTGGGGCCGGGCCGCACCTGCATGTAACCAACCACGCGCCGTTCGAACCAGACACCGAGCAGGGTGGCCAGCAGACCGAAGGCGAACGCGAAGACGATCTTGCCGAGAACCAGCCACCACGGATCCCGACCGAAGTCGGCCAGCGTGGGGTCCTGAGCGAGAAGGAGACTCACAGTGCCCACCTTTCGTTCGCGACTGCGGGGCTCACTCGCTGCGCTCGTTCACTCCTCGCGCTCACTGGTTACCCCCGGAGTTGAGGAGCGGACCCGGGAGACCGGTCTCGTCGGCCGCCACGCGTCCGGCCGGAACGGCCACGCCCGACGACGGAACGGAGATCCGGACGACCGTGCCGGATGTCGCCCCGAGGCTGCGTCGCACGGTCGAACCGGGTGAGTTCGTCGGCAGCCAGACCACGCCGTCCGGCATCTCGGTGATCTCCGCCGGCAGGGTCAGGGCGCCCCGGTCGGTGCCGACCGTGACCGCGTCACCGTCGGCGACACCGAGTGCCTCGGCGGTGCCCTTGCCCAGCCGGACCACCGGCGGGCGGGCGGTCCCGGCGAGGTTCTCGTCGCCCTCGGTCAGGGTGCCGAGGTCGACGAGCTGGTGCCAGGTGGCCAGCACGGCCTCCCCGGCACCCGGGTGCGGCACCGTGCCCGGCGACACCGACGGCGCGGACGGCCGGGACATGCGCGTGGCCGGCAGCGAGCCCAGCTCGCGACGGATACTCGGCACGTCGGCCGTGCCGAGGCGCACGTCGAGGAGCGCGGCAAGCGCGTCGAGCACCCGCCCGTCGGTCATCGCGGCGGTGTTCAGCACCGCCTCGAAGGGACGCAGCCGGCCCTCCCAGTTCAGGAAGCTGCCGGCCTTCTCGACCACCGGGGCCACCGGCAGCACCACGTCGGCCCGCCGGGTCACCGCGCTGGCGCGCAGTTCCAGGCTGACCAGGAACGGCACCGCGTCCAGAGCGGCCTCGGCCAGCCGCGGATCGGACACGTCCGCCGGGTCGACACCGCCGACCACCAGCGCGCCGAGCTGCCCGTTGGCGGCCGCCGCGAGGATGCCGTCGGTGTCCCGACCGGCCTGGCTGGGAATCACCCCGGCCGGGATGTCCCACGCCTCGCCCAGCTCGGCCCGCGCGGCCGGCTCGGTGACCAGGCGGCCACCGGGGAGCAGGTTGGGCAGGCAGCCCGCGTCGACCGCGCCGCGGTCACCCGCGCGCCGCGGCACCCAGGCCAACTTCGCGCCGGTACGCCGGGCCACGTCAGCCGCGGCGGAGAGCCCGCCCGGCACGGTGGCCAGCCGCTCGCCGACGATGAGGATCGCGCCGGGCGCGCTGAGCGCCTCGGTGACCGTGGCGTGCTCGGCGAGCACGCTGGCCTCCTCGCCCGGCACGACCCGGGCCAGCTTGGCGCCCAGCTTCTCCAGGCCGCGGGTGGCGAACGGCGCCAGCGCGTACACCGTCAGGGTCTTCTTCAGGTACGCCTTGCGCAGCCGCAGGAAGAGGATCGGGCACTCCTCCTCCGGCTCCAGGCCCACCAGCACCACGGCCGGCGCGTTCTCCACGTCGGTGTAGGTGACGTCGGTGACCCCGGCGACCGAGCTGGCCAGGAAGTCGGCCTCCTCGCGGGAGACCGGCCGGGCCCGGAAGTCGATGTCGTTGGTGTTCAGCGCGACGCGGGCGAACTTCGCGTACGCGTAGGCGTCCTCGACGGTCAGCCGACCGCCGGTGAGCACGGCCGTGCCCTGGCCGCCCTCGCGGGCCGCGTGCAGCCCCTCGGCGGCCCGGGTCAGCGCCTCACTCCAGGACGCCTCCCGCAGCTCACCGGTGCTCTCGTCACGGACCAGCGGATTGGTCAGGCGGTCGGCGGCCCGGGTGTACTGGAAGCCCCAGCGGCCCTTGTCGCAGTTCCACTCCTCGTTCACCGCCGGCTCGTCACCGGCGAGCCGACGCAGCACCTTGCCGCGCCGCCAGTCGGTGCGCTGCCCGCAGCCGGCCGAGCAGTGCTCGCAGACGCTCGGGCTGGACACCAGGTCGAACGGGCGGGCCCGGAAGCGGTACTGCGCGCCGGTCAGCGCACCCACCGGGCAGATCTGCACGGTGTTGCCGGAGAAGTACGAGTTGAAGGGGACATCTCCACCGGCGAAAGCCGGAGCGCCAGCGGAGGCCGAGTCGGTGCGGCCAGCACTGCCGTCGTCCGCTTTCCCGCCGTACGCGTCGTCCCGGTAGATGTTGATCTCTTCGGCGGACGACCGGCCCATCAGGTCGATGAACTTGTCGCCGGCGATCTCCTCGGAGAACCGGGTGCAGCGCTGGCAGAGCACGCAGCGTTCGCGGTCCAGCAGCACCTGGCTGCTGATCGCCATCGGCTTCTCGTACTCCCGCTTGTGCTCGTGGAAGCGCGAGTCGGTGCGGCCGGTGGACATCGCCTGGTTCTGCAGCGGGCACTCGCCGCCCTTGTCACACATCGGGCAGTCCAGCGGGTGGTTGAGCAGCAGCAGCTCCATCACCCCCTCCTGCGCCTTCTGGGCGACCGGGGAGGTGAGCTGGGTCCGTACGACCATGCCGTCGGCGACGGTCTGGGTGCAGGAGGCCACCGGCTTGCGCTGCCCCTCCACCTCGACCAGGCACTGCCGGCACGCGCCGGCCGGGGCCAGCAGCGGGTGGTCGCAGAACCGGGGGATCTCGGTGCCCATCTGCTCGGCGACCCGGATCAGCAGCGCCCCCTTCGGGGCGGTGACCTCGACACCGTCGATGGTGAGGGTGACCGTGTCGGTCTGCTTGGCTACGTCCGTCATCAGTGAGCTCCAACCAGCTGCTTGTCGGAGAGCTTCGGCGCGGTCCGTCCCTCGATGTAGTCGAGGTAGTCCTGCTTGAAGTACTTCAGCGACGAGGTCACCGAACTGGTCGCGCCGTCACCCAGACCGCAGAACGATCGGCCGAGGATGTTGTCGCAGGTGTCCAGCAGGGTGTCCAGGTCCTCGTGGGTGCCCTGGCCGGAGAGGATCCGCCGGTAGACCCGGACCATCCAGTAGTTGCCCTCGCGGCACGGGGTGCACTTGCCGCACGACTCGTGGTGGTAGAACTCCAGCCACCGGTACGTCGCGTAGACCGGGCAGTCCTGGTCGGAGAAGATCTGCGTGGCCGTAGTGCCCAGGATCGAGCCGGCCGCCGCCACGCCCTCGAAGTCCAGCGGCACATCCAGGTGCTCGGCGGCGAGCAGCGGCGTCGACGATCCACCCGGGGTCCAGAACCGCAGGTTGTGACCGGGCTGCATGCCGCCGGCCAGTTCCAGCAGCTCGCGCAGCGTGACGCCCATCGAGCACTCGTACTGGCCCGGGTTGACGACCCGCCCGGAGAGCGAGTAGATCATCGGCCCGGAGGACTTCTCGGTGCCCATGGACTTCCACCAGTCCGCGCCACCGAGCACGATCGGCGGCACGCTGGCGATCGTGCCGACGTTGTTCACCACCGTCGGGCTCGCGTACAGGCCGTGGGTGGCCGGGAACGGCGGACGCAGCCGGGGCTGCCCCCGGAACCCCTCCAGCGAGTCCAGCAGCGCCGTCTCCTCGCCGCAGATGTACGCCCCGGCGCCGGAGTGCACCACCAGCTCCAGGTCGTAGCCGCTACGCAGGATGTTGCGGCCGAGGTAACCCTTGTCGTACGCCTCCTGGACGGCGTTGCGCAGCCGCCGGGCGGCGTGCACGGCCTCACCGCGGATGTAGATGTAGGCGCGGCTGGCCCGGATCGCGTACGACGCGATGATCACGCCCTCGACCAGCGCGTGCGGGTCGTGGGTCATCAGCGGCAGGTCCTTGCAGGTGCCCGGCTCGCCCTCGTCGGCGTTGACCACCAGGTAGTGCGGCTTGCCGTCGCCCTGCGGGATGAAGCCCCACTTCAGACCGGTGGGGAAGCCGGCGCCGCCCCGGCCCCGCAGACCGGAGTCCTTGATGAGCTGGATCAGGTCGTCCGGGTGGGCCTTGAGCGCCTTGCGCAGCGCGGCGTAGCCGTCGAGCTGCTCGTACGTGCCGATCCGCCAGGCGTCCGGCGACAGCCAGCGCTTGGTCAGCACCGGCGTCAGCTTGGCCAGCGTCTCCGGGCGGGGAGTGGTCACTTCTGGGCCCCCGTTTCGCTCGCGGCGGCGGGGTTCGTGCCATCCGCGTCCGCCGACGCTTCGGTGAGGTTGCGCTCCTGCGCGCCGGTCGAGTCACCGGCGGGCTTGCCGTCGCCGGCCGGAGCGTTGGCCGCCGCGCCGGCGGCCTGGGCCACCTGCGCGTCGCGCGGGGCCGGCGGCGACGTCTCCGCCGGCACCTTCGTGCCGGACGCGTCCGGCACGGCCGTCTGCGCGTCGGGCTGCCGGGTCTCGGCGGTACGCACCTGCGGCGACTTGTCGTCCGGTGCCTTCACGTCCGGGGCGGTGCTGCCGGTGGCCGCCTCCGGCCTGGTGGTCTCGGCGGCCGTCGGCTCGGCGGCGCCCGCCGCTCCCGTCGGTGCGGACGCCCCGTCGCCACCCTTGACCGGGGCCGCGGTGGCCTCGGCGGGCGCCGGCTTGGCGGCCTCCGCGTCGGCCTTCACCCGCTCGGCGTCGGCCTTCGCGCCCCGGTCCGCGTCGGCCTTCGCCCGGTCCGCGTCGGCCTTGGCCTTCGCCGCCGCCTTGTCGGCCTCGGCCTTGCTCCGGATCGGGGTGTTCGGGTCGAAGCCCGGCACCGAGACGCCGTGCTCCTGTGCCAGCCGCAGACCCCGCAGGGTCGGCTCACCCGGCCCGCCGTCGGCGACCGCGCCCTCACGCTCGTCGGCGAAACCGGCGAGCTGCACCGCCATCTCCTTCAGCGTGCACAGCCGCGCGCCGCGCGTCGGCATCGGCCGGCCGCCCGCGCGCAGCTCGTCGACCACACCGACCGCAGTGGACGGGTCCACGCCGTCGAAGAAGTCGTAGTTGACGGTCATCACCGGGCCGTAGTCACAGGCCGCCAGGCACTCGGCGTGCTCCAACGTGATGGTGCCGTCGGCGGTCGTCTCGTCGTGCCCGACTCCCAGGTGCTCGGCGAGGGTGTCGTAGACCTCCTGGCCACCCAGCACGTTGCACATCGTGTTGGTGCAGACGCTGACCAGGAAGTCGCCGGTGGGCTTGCGCTTGTACATGGTGTAGAAGGTGGCCACCGCCCCGACCTGGGCCTTGTTCAGCCCCAGCACCTCGGCGCAGAACGTCACCCCGGCCGGGGAGACGTACCCCTCCTCGGCCTGGACCAGGTGCAGCAGCGGCAGCAGCGCCGAGCGGGACCGGTCCGCCGGGTAGCGGGCGATGATCTCGCGCGCCCGCTCCCGCGTCGTGTCGGTGAAAGTCATCAGAGCCGCCCTTCGTTCGCGACTGCGGGGCTCGCAAGCTCACTCCTCGCGCTCACCTGTCACACCCACCCATCACGGGATCCAGCGAGGCGCCGCCGGCGATCACGTCGGCGATGAGGCCGCCCTCGGCCATCGCCGGGAGTGCCTGGAGGTTGACGAAGCTCGGCTCCCGGTAGTGCACCCGGTACGGCCGGGTGCCGCCGTCGGAGACGGCGTGCACGCCCAGCTCGCCGCGCGGCGACTCGATGCCGACGTACACCTGGCCGGGCGGGACCCGGAAGCCCTCGGTGACCAGCTTGAAGTGGTGGATCAGCGACTCCATCGACTGACCCATGATCTTCGCGACGTGCTCCAGCGAGTTGCCCATGCCGTCGACGCCGATGGCGAGCTGCGCGGGCCACGCGATCTTGCGGTCGGCGACCATCACCGGGCCCGGCCGCAGCCGGTCCAACGCCTGCTCGACCAGCTTCATCGACTCGCGGATCTCGGCGAGCCGGACCTGGTACCGGCCCCACACGTCACCGTCGGGGTGGGTCGGCACGTCGAACTCGTACGTCTCGTAGCCGCAGTACGGCATGGTCTTGCGCAGGTCCCAGGCGAGCCCGGCCGAGCGCAGCACCGGACCGGTGATGCCGAGCGCCACGCAGCCGGTGACGTCCAGCACCGCGACGCCCTTCGTCCGCTCGGTCCAGATGGGCTGGCCGGAGAGCAGGTCCTCGTACTCCTTGAGCTTCTTCGGCATCATCTTCAGGAAGTCGCGGATCTTGCGGACCGCGTCGTCCGGCACGTCCTGCGCCACACCGCCCGGCCGGACGTACGCGTGGTTCATCCGCAGGCCCGTGATGGTCTCGAAGATGTCGAGGATGTACTCCCGCTCGCGGAAGCCGTACAGCATGATCGAGATCGCGCCCAGCTCCATGCCGGTGGTGGCCAGCCAGACCAGGTGCGACGAGATCCGGTTGAGCTCCATCATCAGCACGCGGATGGTGGTGGCGCGCTCGGTGACGTCGTCGGTGATGCCGAGCAGCTTCTCCACGGCCAGCGCGTACGCGGTCTCGTTGAAGATCGGGGACAGGTAGTCCATCCGCGTCACGAACGTCGAACCCTGGACCCAGTTGCGGTACTCGAGGTTCTTCTCGATGCCCGTGTGCAGATAGCCGACGACCGAGCGGGCCTCGCGGACCGTCTCGCCCTCCAGCTCGAGGATCAGTCGGAGCACCCCGTGGGTCGACGGGTGCTGCGGACCCATGTTGACCACGATGCGCTCGTCGTTGATCGGGTCGGTGCCGGACACGACCGTGTCCCAGTCCCCACCGGTGACGGTGAAGACCCTGCCCTCGGTGGTCTCGCGTTCGGTCGCGTAGTTCGACGTGGTCACAGTGCCGGCCCTCCGTTCACGACTGCGGGGCTCGCAAGCTCACTCCTCGCGCTCACTGGTAGGACCTCCTACGGTCCGGCGGTGGAATTTCCGCACCCTTGTACTCGACGGGCACACCACCGAGCGGGTAGTCCTTGCGCTGCGGGTGGCCCTCCCAGTCGTCCGGCATGAGGATCCGGGTCAGGTTGGGGTGGCCGTCGAAGACGATGCCGAACATGTCGTACGCCTCCCGCTCCTGCCAGTCGGCCGTCGGGTAGACGGCCGTGACGCTGGGCAGGTGCGGAGACTCGGCCGGGACCGCGGCCTCCAGCCGGACCCGACGCCGGTACGTCATCGAGGTGAGCAGGTAGACCACGTGCAGCCGGCGCTCGTCGGCGCCGAGGTAGTCCACCCCGGACACCGAGGAGCACAGCTCGAACCGCAGCGCCATGTCGTCGCGCAGCACCTGGCAGACCTCGGCGATCCGCTCCGGGCGTACGTGCAGGGTCAGCTCACCCCGGTCGACGACCACCTTCTCGATCGCGTCCCCGAAGGCCGGGTACGCCTCTTCCAGCGCGTCGCGGACCTCGTCGAAGTACCCGCCGTACGGCCGGGCGGCCTCCTCGATCGGCTGGCGCGGGCGGACCAGGCCACCGTAGCCGGACACGTCGCCCGTGCCCTGGTTGCCGAACATCCCGCGGCCGGCCGGGCTGGCCGTCGGGTACTCGGCTCCAGCGGTGCCGCTCGCGCCGGGCGGCGTCACCGGCACCGGCACCCCGCCGTCGTTGGTCTTGTCCGTGGGAGACGTCATTTCGGGCCTGCCTGCGGGTGGAGATGGTTCTGGGCGTTCATCCAGTTCTCAATCCGCAACTGCTCCTCGCGCCCCTCGCGGACCGCCCGGGTCCACTCGGCACGCCGGGCCTTGTCGTTGCGGTAGGAGGACGGCATCGAGCCGTACGGCACGACCGGAACGTCGCCGCGCTCCTGGCGGGCCGCCAGCATCTTGCGACCGTTCGGGCCCAGCGGCTCATACATGATCTTCTCGCGGAGCTTGAGGATCGCGTCGATGAGCATCTCCGGCCGGGGCGGGCAGCCGGGCAGGTACATGTCGACAGGTACGACGTGGTCGACGCCCTGCACGATGGCGTAGTTGTTGAACATGCCGCCGCTGCTGGCGCAGACGCCCATGGAGAGCACCCAGCGGGGCTCGGCCATCTGGTCGTAGATCTGGCGCAGCACCGGTGCCATCTTCTGGCTCACCCGGCCGGCCACGATCATGAGGTCGGCCTGCCGGGGCGAGGCCCGGAAGACCTCCATGCCCCAGCGGCCCATGTCGTAGTGCGGACCACCGGCGGCCATCATCTCGATGGCGCAGCAGGCCAGGCCGAAGGTCGCGCCCCACACGGACGACTTCCGGGACCAGTTGACCAGCTTCTCCACCGAGGTGAGCAGGACGCCGGCGGGGAGCTTCTCCTCGATGCCCATCTGACGTTCCTTCCTCAGTCCCAGTCCAGGCCGCCGCGCCGCCACACGTAGGCGTACGCGACGAAGACCGCGACGATGAACAGGACCATCTCCACGAAGCCGAAGATCGGCAGGGCGTCGAACGAGACCGCCCAGGGGTAGAGGAAGATGATCTCGATGTCGAAGACGATGAAGAGCATCGCCGTCAGGTAGAACTTGATCGGGAACCGCCCACCGCCGACCGGCTGGGGGCTGGGCTCGATGCCGCACTCGTACGCCTCGAGTTTGGCCTTGTTGTAACGACGGGGACCGGCGAACCGGGCGGCGCCGACGGAGAACAGCGAGAACGCCGCGGCGAGGGCGAACAGCCCGATGATCGGTGCGTAAGGCGAGAGCGTCATCGTTTTCTCCTGCTCGTCCTTCCCTGCCGTCAGTGCTTGACGAAAATCACACTATTCACGTCCCTCACCGTGACTGCCGGCGGGGGTCGATCTTTGTCGGTGCCGAGGCTGTGACCAGCACCGATGCCATCGTGTCTAGACCGCTGGCGCGGCCTTCGTCAGCGCATTGATGACCCGGTCCATCGCGTCCCCGCCTCGGGGGTCGGTCAGATTGGCCAACAACTTGAGGACGAATCGCATCAGCGTCGGATGGGGCATGCCGTGCTTGGTGGCGATCCGCATGATCTCCGGACGGCCGATCAGTTTCACGAAGATGCCGCCGAGACGGTAGTAGCCACCGAGACGGGCCTTCAGCTCGTTCGGGTACGCCATCAACGCCCGCTCCCGCTCCGGACCGGCCGGACGCGCGAGGGCCTGCACCGCTACCTCCGCGGCCAGCTCGCCGGACTCCATGGCGTACGCGATGCCCTCACCGTTGAACGGGTTGACCATGCCGCCGGAGTCACCGACCAGCAGGACCCCGCGGGTGTAGTGCGGCACCCGGTTGAAGCCCATCGGCAGCGCGGCGCCGAGGATCGGGCCGTCCGCGTTGGTCTCGTCGGTCATGCCCCACTCGGCGGGGGTGTTGGCCAGCCAGTCGGTGAGCAGCCGGCGGTAGTTGGTCTTGCCGAACGCCGACGACGAATTGAGCACGCCGAGGCCGACGTTCACCCGGCCGTCACCGAGGCCGAAGATCCAGCCGTACCCGGGCAGCAGGTTGTCGCCGCTGTCCTTGCTGCGCAGCTCCAGCCACGACTCCAGGTAGTCGTCGTCGTGCTTGGCCGGGGAATGGTAGTAGCGGCGGACGGCCACGCCGATCGGCCGGTCCTCCCGCTTGGCGAGCCCGAGCGCGAGCGGAAACCGACCGGAGACGCCGTCGGCGGCCACGACCAGCGGGGCGTGGAAGGTGGCGGGCTCCTTGCCGGGGCCCACCTCGGCCTGGACGCCGGTCACCCGGCCGTCGTCGTCGAGCACCGGGCCCAGCACGTTGACCTGGGTCCGCAGCTTGGCGCCGGCCGCGACCGCCCGCTGGGCGAGCAGGTCGTCGAAGTCGAGGCGGGTGCGGACCAGGCCGTAGTTGGGGAAGCTGGCCAGCTCGGGCCAGTCCAGTTCCAGCCGTACGCCGCCGCCGATCACCCGCAGGCCCTTGTTGTGCAGCCAGCCGGCCTCGGGCGAGGTGTCCACGCCCATCCGGATGAGCTGACGCACCGCACGCGGGGTCAGTCCGTCGCCGCAGACCTTCTCCCGGGGGAACTCGGTCTTCTCCAACACCAGGACCCGTACGCCGTGCCGGGCCAGGTGGTACGCAGTCGCCGATCCACCGGGACCGGCGCCAACGACGATGACATCGGCGTCGTGTTCCACCGCGGTCATTCGCGCCTCCTCCCGCACGCTCGTGAAATGCTTCACAAGCCAGACGGGACGAGTGTATGACCGACGTCATACCTGCGCAGGATCAGGGGTACCTAACTCGCCGATGTGACAGCCGGCGACCGTCCACAGCAGGCGACTGTCAGGCCGGACTGGGCGCGTCCAGGCCGGCGTCGACCCGGATCGTCGCCGGCAGATGCTCCCGCAGCGCGCCACCCGCCGCCCGGTCCAGCGCGGCCAGCACCTCGGCGACCACCTGGCGGACGTCCGCCGGGTCCGCGCCGGCCAACGCCCGCAACTGCGCGATGAGTTCGGCCGCGTCGTCGTCGGTGGCGGCCACCGGGCTCGCCGGGTCTACTCCGGTCATGCCGACGAGCGTACGGGGCAAAGTGGACTAAAGTCGGATTTTCCTGAAACGCATGAATGCCTCGCGTACCATCCGCGGACGCCTCGCCCGCTACTCGCGAATGCCCCGGTGCAGCGCGACCACGCCACCGGTCAGGTTGCGCCACGCCACCCGACCCCACCCCGCCGCGGCCACCCGCCCGGCCAGCGCGGGCTGGTCCGGCCAGGCCCGGACCGACTCGGCCAAATAGACGTACGCGTCGGGGTTGCTCGACACCGCGCGGGCGACCACCGGCAGCGACCGCATCAGGTACGACAGGTAGACCGTCCGGAAGACCGGGTTAACCGGCGTGCTGAACTCGCACACCACCAGCCGGCCGCCCGGCCGGGTCACCCGCCCCAACTCGCGCAGCGCCGCGTCGGTGTCGTTGACGTTGCGCAGCGCGAAGGAGATGGTCACCGCGTCGAAGCTCGCGTCGGCGAACGGCAGTCGCAACGCGTCGCCGGCCAGCAGCGGCACCTCGGGACGGACCCGCTTGCCCACCTGCAACATGCCCAGCGACAGGTCCGCCCCCACCGCGTACGCCCCGGACTGGGCCAGCTCGCGGGTCGACACACCGGTGCCCGCCCCCACGTCCAGCACCCGCTCGCCCGGCCGCAGGCCGAGAGCCGCCCGGGTGGCCCGCCGCCAGGAGCGGTCCTGGCCGAAGGCGAGCACGGTGTTGGTCAGGTCGTACCGCTCGGCCACGCCGTCGAACATCGCGGCGACCTCGTGCGGTTGCTTGTCGAGACTGGCGCGCTGGCCCTGCGGGGTACGGCTCACCCCGTCCACTCTGCCAGCCCCGCGCGAGCCGTCGGCCGCTGGGTCCGCGTACCCCAGGCGCCCGATGTCGTCGATACGCGAAAGGGCGGGGTGGTCGCCCACCCCGCCCTCTCGGTCGTGCCTACGTCAGTCGGTCGACGTCTCGTCGCCGGGGGCGACCACGACGACCTTGCGGCGGCGGGAGAGCAACAGCAGCGCCCCACCCACGAGCAGGATCAGAGCACCGATGCCGCCGATCAGGCCGACCTGCACACCGGTCACCGGCAGTCCGCCGCCACCGGAGCCACCGCCGCCGGCGGTCGGCGACGTGGACGTGCCCGGCGTCGTCGTACCACCCGGCGTCGGAGTCGCCGTCGGAGTGGGCGTGGCGGTCGGCGTCGGGGTCGGCGTCGGCTGCGCGCCGAGGTCGACGAACACGTCGAACTGCGCGGTGTTGTCCACCTCGTCGGTCTCGGTGAACGCCCGGCGCTGCGCGCCGGAGGCCACCCGCGGCTCCTCCTCGGGGCGGCCCTGGGCGGCCGCGAGACCGGCGGCCCAGACGAACCCGGGCCGGAGCACCGGCTCGGTGACGTCCGAGCCGACCTTCACCCGGACGTCCGCCGTGTAGAACTGCCCGGGCTTCAGCACGACGCCGGAGTCCTCGCAGTAGGCGTTCGCGAACCCGCCCAGCGGCTGCTCGACGCAGCCCTCCGGCAGTTCGGCGAAGGTGACGCCCGCCGGGAGGGTGATCCCGTACGCCACGCCGGTCGCCTTCTTGCTGCCGTCGTTGTAGACCGCCCAGTCCAGGGGTGCGGTCTCGCCCGGCTTGACGGGCTTGAGGCCGGTCTCGCCCGCGTCGTCGCCGTTTACCGCCACGTCGGCGTAGACGTCCTGCACCCAGGTGGTCAGGTCGTAACCCGGCTTGGCGACGGTGATGTCGTGCCGCACCGTGTTGTCATCCGGGTTGGGGTCCGGGGTGGCCGAGCTGATGCTGACCACGAGCGTGCCGGCGTCGCCGCGACCGCCGGTCGAGAAGATCGGGATACCGAAGTCCTCGGTGGTGCCGGCGGCCAGATCGCCGAGCAGGCAGGTGAAGGTGGTGCCCGTGACGTCGCACCCGTCCGGGGCGAGCACGCCGACCTTGCGGTTCTTCAGGCCCTCCGTCTCCACGGTGACCCGGACGTCCTTGACGTCGACGGTGCTCCGGGTGTTGCCGACCTGAAACTTGAACGGCTTGGCCTTGGCCGCCTTGACGCCCTGAGCCAGCTCGGAGCTGAGCGGCGTCAGGGCCAGGTCGGCCTGGTCGGCTGCCTGCGCCGGGGCGGCGACGGTGGCCACGCCACCGGCCGCGAGCAGGGCCACGACGCCGGCACGAACCAGGGCCGAGCGGTGGAACGCTGTCATCATTCCCCCGGGGGGTAGGGAAGAAAAGGATTGGTTGCGCCGAACGAGCGGACGTTATCGGAGGTCGATCTCCCACGCCAGCGCGGCGGGCGGCTTTCAACCGTCCGGACTGGACCCGCCACACGGAACGGGCGGGATGGTCACCCATCCCGCCCGTACCGCCGTGCGTTATGTAAACGACCCTCATGGGCCGATGGAGGACCGCCTCGGACGACGGCCGCACGCTATCCGTCGCCGATCATCTCCACCACCCCCGCAGAGGGCTGTATGCCGCCTCGGCCACCGGGAGCACCCGTACCGGCGACCACTGGCGCGCGGAAGCACGACCCCCAGGTCAGCCGAACGGCCGGGCCGCGTCGAGCCTCAGTTGACCTCGACCAGCGGCAGCGACCGGCCCGCGCCGCCGCCCGGCAGCGCGATCGAGGAGAAGTGCGAGACCACCCGCTCGTCGGTCGGGTCGTCGGCCGGCGTGTGGTGCACCGCCAGCCGGTTGTAGAGGGTGTCGCGCTGTGCCGGGATCCGGTCGGCGGAGCGGATCATGCCGATCAGCTCGTGCAGGTTGGAGCGGTGCCGGGCGCCGGCGGAGGAGATCACGTTCTCCTCCAGCATGATCGAGCCGAGGTCGTCCACGCCCATGTGCAGCGACAACTGCCCGACGTCCTTGCCGGTGGTCAGCCAGGACGCCTGCAGGTGCGGCACGGTCTCGAAGAAGAGCCGGGCCACCGCGACCAACCGCAGATATTCCAAGGTGGTCGCCTGCGTACGGCCCTTGAGGTGGTTGTTCTCCGGCTGGTACGTCCACGGGATGAACGACCGGAACCCGCCCGTACGATCCTGCACGTCGCGGATCATCCGCAGGTGCTCGATCCGCTCGGCGTGCGTCTCGCCGGTGCCCATCATCATGGTCGCGGTCGACTCGACGCCCTGCCGGTGGGCCAGCTCCATGACCTCCAACCAGCGCTCACCCGACTCCTTGAGCGGGGCGATGGCCTTGCGCGGGCGCTCGGGCAGCATCTCCGCGCCGGCGCCGGCGATCGAGTCGAGGCCGGCGGCCTTGATGCGGGCGATGGCCTCGTCCAGGCTCACGCCGGACACCTTGGCCATGTGCAGGATCTCGCTCGGCCCGATCGAGTGGATGGCCAGCTGCGGGTACGCCTGCTTGACCGAGGAGAACAGCTCCTCGTAGTACTCGACGCCGTAGTCCGGGTGGTGCCCACCCTGGAGCATCACCTGGGTCGCGCCCAGCTCGACCGCCTCGCCGCAGCGACGCAGGATCTCCTCCGTGGGGTGCGTCCACCCCTCGGCGTGCTTGGGCGCACGGTAGAACGCGCAGAACTTGCACGCCGTCACACAGACGTTCGTGTAGTTGATGTTGCGATCGATCAGGTAGGTGACGACGTTGTCCGGATAGCGCCGCCGGCGCACCGCGTCCGCCGCCTCGCCCAGCGCGTGGAAGGGCGCCTCGGTGTAGAGCAGCAGCGCCTCCTCTGGCGTGATCCGCCCGCCGTCCGCGCCACGCTGCAGGATGTCGTCGATCTCCCGGCTCACCGTCACGACCCCGAGCCTACGTCGGCCGCTCGGCGACCCGCGCGCCCCTGGGTCGCCGGTGACGAGCGCCCCACCACACCGCGCCCCACCACCCCGCGCGCCGGCCGAGGCGTCCGAGGCGTCCGAGGCGTCCGAGGCGTCCCGAAAAGACCAGGCGACTTGGACAGTTTTCGTTCGGCGCGAACGGAACTGTCCAAGATCTGCGGGTTCAGGCGTCGTAGTCGACCGTCAGGCGGTCGGTCGTCGGGCTGGACTGGCAGGTCAGGACGTAGCCGGCGGCCACCTCGTCAGGCTCCAGCGCGTAGTTGCGAGCCATGGTGACCGCCCCGTCGACGACCTTCGCCTTGCAGGTCGAACAGACACCGCCCTTGCAGGCGTACGGCAGTTCGCCGCGCACCTTCAGCGCGGCGTCCAGCACCCGCTCCTCGCGGCCCATCGTGAAGCCCGACGAGCGGCCGTCCAGCACGATGGTGACGTCCGTCCCGGCGCCGGGCTGCTCGGTGGGGCGCGCCACCGGCGCGGGCGGCGCGTCGACGTGGAACAGTTCGGTGTGCACGGCCGACTCCGGCAGACCGCGCGCGCCCAGCACCTCCCGGGCGTCGACCACCGTGCCGTACGGCCCGCAGAGGAACCACTCCTCGATCACCTCGCCCGGCACGATGGAGCCCAGCAGGCGCGCCAGCCGTTCGGCGTCGATCCGCCCGGAGAGCAGCGGTGACTCACCCTGCTCCCGGGACAGCACGTGCACCAGGTGCAGCCGCGACGGGTAGCGGTCCTTCAGGTCGGCCAACTCCTCGGCGAACATCACCGTGTTCGCCGTGCGGTTGCCGTACACCAGGGTGAAGGTGCTGGCCGGCTCGACGGCCAGGGCCGTCGCGACGAGCGCGAGCACCGGGGTGATGCCGGAACCGGCGACGACCGCGCCGTAGTGGCGCACCCGGTCCGCCGCGAACGCCGTGGTGAAGGTACCCAGCGGGGGCAGCACCTCGACCGTGTCGCCGCCGCGCAGCGCGCGGCAGGCGAAGGCTGAGAATGCGCCGCCGGGGACCTCCCGCACCCCGATCCGCAGCCGGCCGCGCCGGGCCAGGTCGTCCGGGGTGGAGCAGATGGAGTACGACCGGCGCACGTCCTCGCCGTCGTCGGTCACCCGCCGCACGGTCAGGTGCTGACCCGCGCGAAACGCGAAGGTGTCCCGCAACTCCTCGGGTACGGCGAAGGTAACCGCCACGGAATCGTCGGTGAGCCGGTCGACGACGGCGACCGGCAGCGGGTGGAAGGCCGGGCGGCGACGGGCCGGCCGGGAGATGGTGACTGTCACAGCGCCTTCAGGTGGTCGAAGGGTTCGGTGCAGGAACGGCATCGCCACAACGCCTTGCACGCGGTCGATCCGAAGCGGCTGACCTGTTCGGTCTCCGGCGAGCCGCAGAGCGGGCAGCGGACCGCGAGGGTCAGCGCCACCACGCCCGGGGCGGGCGCCACCACGCCCGGGGCGGGCGTCGGCGCGGGCGGGGCGATCCCGGCAGAGGCGAGTTTGGCCCGCCCGGCATCCGAGATCCAGTCGGTGCTCCACGCCGGGCTGTAGACCGTTCGCACGTCGACGTCCGGATATCCGGCCGCCGCCAGGGCACGCCGCACGTCCGCCCGGATCACGTCCATGGCGGGACAGCCCGTGTAGGTCGGGGTGATGGTGACGGTGACCCGTCCACTGACCCGGTCCTCCTCGACCGCGCGAAGGATCCCCAGCTCGTCGATGGTGATCACCCGGATCTCCGGGTCGACCACGCTCGCCGCCGCCGTCCGCGCGTCGGTCCCGCTCGCGACCAGGGGGCTCCGCTGCGTCGCGCTACCCGCGCTCACCACTGCGCCCCCGGATGGGCGCGGTGCAACACCTGCATCTCGGCCAGCAGGTAGGAGAGGTGCTCGGTGTGCACGCCGGCCCGCCCGCCCGTGGGCGCCCAGCCGCGCTCGGGGCGGGTGAGCGTCGCCTCGGCAAGCACCGGCCCGACGACCTCGTCGAACGCCGGCCACAGACCCTCCGGATCGACCGGCGCCGCCGGGTCCGCCGCGAACAGCTCATGGGTGTACGGCCAGACGTGGTCCACCGCCTCCTGCATGCGGCGGTGCGACTCCTCGGTGCCGTCGCCGAGCCGCTTCACCCACAGTGCGCCATGGTCCAGGTGGTACGCGGACTCCTTGCGCGCCTTCGCGCCGATGGCGGCCAGTCGTTCGTCCGAGCAGCCGGCGAGCGCGGTGTAGAGCGGCACCTGGTACGCCGCCAGGAAGAACAGCTTCGCCATGGTCACCGCGAAGTCGCCGTTGGGCAGCTCGACCAGGAGCACGTTGCGGAACTGGCGGTCGTCGCGCAGGTACGCGAGCGCGTCCTCGTCCCGACCCGCAGCTTCCAGCTCACCCGCGTACGACAGCAGCAGGCGGGCCGCGCCGAGCTGGTCGAGGGCGATGTTGGCGAGCGCGATGTCCTCTTCCATCTCCGGCGCGCGTGTCGCCCACTCGGCCAGCCGCTGCGCGGCGACGAGCGCGTCGTCGCCCAGGGCGAGCGTGAAGGCGAAGGGCCCGTTCACAGGTGTGCCACCCCGTCCGGCACTTCATAGAAGGTCGGGTGGCGGTAGACCTTGTCGGCGGCCGGGTCGAAGAAGGCGTCCTTCTCGTCCGGGCTGGACGCGGTGATCGCGCCCGCCGGCACCACCCAGATCGACACGCCCTCCTGGCGGCGCGTGTAGAGGTCGCGGGCGTTGCGCAGCGCCAGCTCGGCATCCGGGGCGTGCAGGCTGCCGACATGGGTGTGCGACAGGCCGCGCCGCGCCCGCACGAAGACCTCCCACAGAGGCGAGTGTTCGTTGCTCATTGGTGCACCCTTGTCTCACTCGGGCCGATCGGGGTTCGAGTGCACCGGTGACTGTCGGGCCATCGCCCAGC
>NZ_JBNCKT010000022.1:13017-61890 GCF_049841675.1 Micromonospora sp. DT4 | reverse complement strand
ACGGACCGCAACCACCAACCAGCACCGAATCTTCGCGCACCATGGTGCGCCTCGATGACGGCGCCGTGTTGCTGACCTGCGGCGGGATATGTCGTTCACCGCACGCTACTTCGAGGTCTGACCTGCGGCGGGATATGTCGTTACCGCACGCGGCGATGCCCGGATGGGCTCGGATCCACGCCGTAAGGTGCCCTCATGCTCGATATCGCTCTGCTGCCCGGGAAGTACGCCGTGTGCCGGCTGGGTGCCGACACCACCCTGCCGGACGTGTTGTCGAGCGGACTGGGCCGCACTGACGTGGTCACGGTGAGCTGGACCGCCGACGGGATCTCGGTGATCTGCCCGGCCGACCGGGTGCCCGCCGACGCCGTGGTGGAGACCACCTGGCGCTGCCTGCGCGTAGCCGGCCCGACGGGCGTGGACGGCACGGGAACGCTCGCGGCGCTCGTCGACCCGCTCGCCGCGGCCCGGGTCAGCGTGGTCACCTTCTCCACCTTCGACACCGACTACGTGCTCGTGCCGGCCGTCCGGCTGACCGAGGGCACCGCCGCGTTGGAACGCGCCGGACACCGCATCCTCGGCTGACCTTCACCCGGCCGACCGCTCGCCCTACGATGGGCTCGGCCACCCCGGCCGCGACGTATCCCGATGCCCCGAGGATCGGCCCGTGCCGTTCACGCCACCCCGTCACCCGTCTGCCCCCACCGCCACCGCATCCGCGGCGGCCGCGCTGCTGGTGCTCCTCGCGATCGGAGCGCTGACCGGCTGCGGGGCGCCTCCCGAGCTACGCGACCCGGCCGGTGTGCCCACCGGGGCCGGCAGCCCGACGGCGTCCGGCCCGAGCGGCGTCCCGACGAGCACACCCTCGTCTGCGCCGACCGCGCCGCCACCCACCACCGGCTCGGCCACCCCCGACCCCGGCCTGGTGGCCACGCCCTGCCGGAACGGGCCGACCGGGCAGCGAGTGGTGCAGCTGCTGCGCGGCCCTGCTTCGGTGCTCCCGGACAACGTCCGGGTCCGGGTCCGCACCGGTCCGCTGTGTGCCGGGGACTGGCAGTACACCGTGGTGGAGGTGACCGGGCACGAGGAGCTTCAGGTCGTCACCCAGGGTCGGCCCACGGCCCTGGAGCTGGTCACCGCCGGCACGGACGTGTGCACCATCGAGGTCCGGGCCACCGGGCCGGCCGGCATCCGTACGCTCGCCTGCGATGCTCCGTCGGCGGTCGGGCCGGCTGCGTAGTCTGGGCGGCATGCCCGGAACACCACCTACGCGCTTTGTCTACCTCGGCCCCGAGGGGACCTTCGCCGAGCAGGCCCTGCGCACCATCCCCGCCGCCGAACACGGCACCCGTACGCCGGCCCGCAGTGTCGGGGAGGCGCTGGACGGCATCCGGGCCGGGGATGCCGACGCGGCGCTCGTACCGCTGGAGAACTCGATCGGCGGGGCGGTCGGCGTCACCCTCGACGAGATGGTCGAGGGCGAGCCGCTGGTGATCACCCGGGAGGTGATCCTGCCGGTGGAGTTCGTGCTCGCCGCGCGTACGGGCACCGCGCTGTCGGCGGTCCGCTCGATCGCGGCGCACCCGCAGGCGTCCACCCAGTGCCGGGGCTGGCTACGCGACCATTTGCCCGACGCGGTGGTCGTCGACGTCCTCTCCAACGGCGCGGCGGCGGCCGGCGCAGGGTCCGGCGAGTACGACGCGGCGATCTGCGCGCCGATCGGGGCGGTCCGGCACCGGCTCGCGTTGCTCGCCGACAAGATCGCCGACCATCCGGACGCGGTGACCCGTTTCGTGCTGGTCTCCCGTCCCGGACCACCCCCGCCGCCGACCGGCGACGACCTCACCTCGCTGGCCGTCTACATCGCCCACGACCGGGTGGGCGCGCTGCTGTCGGTGCTGATGGAGCTGGCCGTACGGGGGGTGAACCTGACCCGGAT
This sequence comes from Micromonospora sp. DT4, assembly GCF_049841675.1. Taxonomy (NCBI): domain Bacteria; kingdom Bacillati; phylum Actinomycetota; class Actinomycetes; order Micromonosporales; family Micromonosporaceae; genus Micromonospora; species Micromonospora sp. DT4. The sequence goes on along the minus strand of NZ_JBNCKT010000022.1, from coordinate 59,951 downwards.
CGAGTCCCGCCCGACCGGGGAGGCGCTGGGCCGGTACGTCTTCTTCCTCGACTGCACCGGGCACGTGGCCGACGTACGCCTCGGTGAGGCATTGCAGGGGCTGCGCCGGGTGTGCGCGGATGTCCGTTTCCTGGGGTCCTATCCCCGACACCGTTGGGCCGAGGCGGGCGAGCGGCGTGTGGCCGCGCCGGCCGGCCTCGCGGACGTCGACTACGCCGACTCGACGGCCTGGTTGGCCCGGCTGCGTGCCGGCGAGATGAGTTGAGCGGGCGGGGGCCAGGCCCTAGGGGCGCGCTCGAGAAGCACGCCCCTTCCGGGTCGGCGCTCAGCTCAACAGACCGCCGAGCAGACCGCCCTCCTGCTGCTGCTGACCGCTGCCCAGGACGGGCGGCTCCTCGGACGGCTGCACCACCACGAAGCCCTGACCCGCGAAGCTCATCGTGAACGACTCGCCGGTGCGCCGGCCCAGCAGCGTGCCGAGGCCAAGCTGCTCGGCCCGGTGGTAGCCGGTCTGAAGGTTGGCCGACCAGCAGACGGCGGCCTGCGGGTCGACGTACGTGGGGGCGTCCACGTTGAGCACCACCGGGGTGCCCTTGGTCGTGATCGCGATCCGGCCGTACCCGCTGAACACACAGTTGAACAGCCCCGACGAGGAGGCCATGCCGGCGCCGCCGACCATCCTGATGTCGTACTGGAGGGTCGAGTCGAACGCGAGCACGCTGGAACCGTTGATGGAGAGCGCGTCGCCCGGCTCCAGGTCGATGATGTGCACGTCCTTGGCCAGCTCGGCGAGGAAGACGTCACCTTGGCCGATGACCTTCATCAGCGGGACGCCCTCGCCGGTCAGCTTCTGCTTGAGGAACTTGCCGAGGCCACCCGAGCCCAGGGCCTGGAACTGGACGTTGCCCTGGTAGGCGACCATCGAGCCGACCCGGGCCATCGCCTCGCCGTTGAGCTCGATCTTCAACATCTTGGAATTCTGCAGGCGCATGCCCGCCTGCGCCGACTCCTTCTCCAGATTCTCCGACGAGAACAGCTCGCTGCGCATGAAAGGTGCCTCCTGAAATGGTCGCGGTCGCTGCACCGACCGTAGGTGACCACGGCAACCAGAGGCGATCGGTTCAGCGGCGCGCTCGCGGGGCTCGCGGGTCAGCCCCAGCCCAGGGCGTGCAGCCGCTCGTCGTCGATGCCGAAGTGGTGGGCGATCTCGTGCACCACGGTCACCGCCACCTCGTCGACGACGTCCTCGTCGCTGTCGCAGATCCGCAGGATCGGGTGGCGGTAGATGAAGATCCGGTCCGGCAGTACGCCGGAGTAGTCCCAGCCCCGGTTGGTGAGCGCGTGCCCCTCGTAGAGACCGAGCAGGTCGGACTCACCCGGCGGAGGGTCGTCCTCGACCAGGATCACCACGTTGTTCATCAGGCCGAGAAGTTCCTCGGGCACCTCGTCGAGGGCGTCAGCGACCAGCTCGTCGAAGCGCTCGCGGGTCATCTCCACCGGCACGCCGTTCATTCTGCCCGACGCGGGACCGATCGGCCGGGTCGCGCTCGGCGACCCGGGCCGGGGTCCACGTGTGCGGGTCGCCGGGTCAGGAGGCCAGGCGAGCGGTGAGGGTGATCTCGGCGCCCGGCGAGAGCAGGCGGGAGATCGGGCAGTTGGCCTTGGCGGCCTCGGCGAGCTTCTGGAACTCGGCCTCGTCGACGCCGGGCACCTGGCCGACGGTCTCGAGGTCGATCCGGGTCACGCTGAACCCGGCATCGGTCTTGTCCAGGTGGACCTTGGCGGTGGTCTCGACCGAGGTGGGCGTCGTGCCGGCGTCGGCGAGGGCCTTCGAGAACGCCATCGAGAAGCAGCCCGCGTGCGCGGCGGCGATCAGCTCCTCGGGGTTGGTGCCCTCGCCCTCCTCGAAGCGCGACTTGAAGGAGTAGTTGCCGGACAGGCCGCCCTTACCGGTGCGGACGGTGCCGGAACCCTCGGTGAGACTGCCCTGCCATTGTGCGGAAGCGGTACGGATAGGCATGTTGAGAACGCTAGCGGAAAGGTGACCACCGGGCGACCGACCGGCACCGACGACCGCCCTGCGATTCCCATCACCATGACCGGCGACGCTGGCGACCGTGGGCGGACGCACGGTGTCGACGGCAGCGGCACGACCAAGGGCTGTGCCATGATTCGACGCAGGACCGTGACCGGCGGAGGGATGGCCGATGCCCGAGGATCTGCCCCTTCCGCGCCGGGGTGAGCCGTCCGACGCGCCGGCCGTGATCGAGTGGGGCACCGACGAGCCCGCGCGGGCACGCGGGTTCGCCAACCCGCTGGTCGGCCTGACCCGGGATCCTCGCCTGCCGCTGCTGCTGGCCGGCCTCGGCGCGGTCGCCGGGATCGCGTCGATGATCGGCGAGTGGGTGCTGACGACCCTGCCCAACGGCGGTCCCGACGGGACCAGCACGATCGAGGTTCCCGCCAGCGTGTCCGAGGTCGGCGGCTTCGGGGTCGCCTATCTGGCCGGACTACTCGGCCTGTCCTGCGCCGTGGCCCTGGCGCTGGGGGGCACGGCGGCGGTCCGTGCGAACGCGCGGCTGGTCGGGCTCACGCTGGCGGGCGCGCTGCTGGCGTTGCTGGTCGCCGCCACCGCGACACTCGACGATCTCGGGGAGCGGAGCCTGCTCTACTCGTCCCAGGACGGCTTCCGGATCGAGTACGGCCGCGGTCTCGTACTGGCGTTCGTCACGTGCATCCTCTTCGCCGCCGCCCTGCGGTTGACGTGGGCCGTACCGACCGGCACGTCCACGGGGCCGCCCGACGACGACGCCCGTGCCGACGTACCGGTGATGCGATCCTGGCGCCGCCGGGACCCGAGTCCGTTCGACGACGGCCCACCCGCTCCCGCCGACCTGACGGTCGAACCGGCCACCCCCTTCGCCCGCCCCGACAACCCCTCCTGACAACCGCGCCCGCTGGCCGAGCGGCGGGACACCTTGTGGGTGCCGTGCGTTGGTGCCCGATTCGCCGGGAAGCCATGGCTGCGACCCGTTCCGCGAGGTACGGTTGCTGCCCGCCGTCACGCCGGGTCTCGACCAGGACCGGTTGGCTGCGACGGCGGTGGGCGAAGGAGGAACGATGACCCGCCCGGGACTGCCCAAGCTGATCGCGACCGACCTCGACGGAACGCTCGTCCGCAGCGATGACACCGTCTCCGCGTACACCCATGGTGTGCTCGACCGGGTGCGGGCCGCCGGAATTCCGGTGGTCGGCGCGACCGGACGCGGCCCTCGACTGACCGAGCTGACGCGTAACGACATCCGTGCCGCCGACTTCCTGGTGATGGCCGGCGGCGGACGTGTGGTCGACCAGAGCGACCCGGCGGGCCCGGTGGTGCTCCGCGACGAGCGCCTGCCCGCCGAGGTGCTGGCCCGGCTGCTCGCCGACCTGGAGGCCGAGGTCGGCCCGCTGACCGTGATGGTCGAGGCGTCCGACGAGCACGACGCCCCGCTCTGGGGTGACTACCACGAGAGCTGGCCCTACCAGGACCGGTTCGAGGCGCGCAGCCGCGCCGAGTGCCTCTCCTGTGACGTGATCAAGGCGTTCGCCCGGACCGCCGACCATCATGTCGACGAGCTGCTGGCGGTGGCCCGTCGGATCGTCTCGCCGCAGGTCGCCACGCTCACCCAGGCCGGGCTCGGCTTCATCGAGATCATGGCGCCCGGGACGGACAAGGCGACCGGGCTGACGGTGGTGGCGCAGAGCCTGGGTGTCGACCCGGCTGACGTCCTGGTCTTCGGTGACATGCCCAACGACCTGCCGATGTTCGAGTGGGCTGGCTGGTCGCGGGTGGCGGTGGCGAACGCGCACCCGGACGTCCGCGCCGCCGCCGACGAGGTGACCCTGCGCAATGACGACGACGGGGTGGCGGTGTACCTGGACCGGCTACTGTCCCGGTGATGGGAGACACCCCTCGGCTGGTAGCGACCGACATCGACGGCACGCTCATCCGCGACGACCACACGATCAGCCCCCGCACCGCCGACATGCTCGCGCGGCTCACCGCGCGAGACACGCCGGTCGTCCTGGTCACGGGCCGTCCGGTCCGTTGGCTGCAATTGGTGTACGACCAGCTGGCCGAGCCGCTGCCGGCGGTCTGCGCCAACGGTGCGGTGGTCTACGACCCGGTGCGGGACGAGGTGCTGCGGGCCGATCCGCTCGCGCCGCAGCACCTGGCCGAGGTGGCCGAGCGGCTGCGGGCCGAGGTGCCCGGTATCCGTTTCGCCGTGGAGATCATGGACAGCCGCCAGATGCGACACGAGACGGACTATCCGCTGCGCTGGGACGTCGACCCCGACGGGATCAGGCCGGTCGAGACGCCGGAGGAGCTGCTCTCGCTCCCCGCGGTGAAGCTGCTCGCCCGCGCCGGGGAGCAGGATCCCGACGCGTTCGTCGCGCTGGTCGGGGCGGCGGTGGCGGGGCTGGCCGAGGCGACGCACTCGTCGTCCTCGGGTCTGGTGGAGATCTCCGCGGCCGGAGTGACCAAGGCGGCCGGGCTCGACTGGTACTGCGACCGGCTCGGGATGTCCGCGGCGGACGTGCTGGCCTTCGGCGACATGCCCAACGACGTGCCGATGCTGAGCTGGGCGGGGCGCGGCGTGGCGGTCGCCAACGCGCACCCCGCCGTCCTCGCGGTCGCCGACGAGGTGACCGGTACGAACTCCGAGGACGGCGTGGCCGCGTACCTCGAGAAGGTCTTCGGGGTGGAGTGACCGGTCAGAGGTACTGGCCGGTGTTGTGACCCTCACCGCCGCCCGGCTGGCCGATACCCGGCATGCCGGGGACGAGCCCGCCGGGGCCGCTGGGCAGCGCCTGCCGGCCGCCGCGCATCTGCTCCAACTGGACCCGGGCGGCCATCTGCTGGGCGACCAGGGCGGCCTGGATGCCGTGGAACAGGCCCTCCAGCCAGCCGACGAGCTGGGCGTGCGCGATGCGCAGCTCGCTCTCGCTGGGCGCCTTGTCCTCGGTGAAGGGCAGCGAGATCCGCTCCAGCTCGTCGCGCAGTTCGGGCGCGAGGCCCTCCTTCAGCTCGACGATGGAGCGCTCGTGGATCTCCCGCATCCGGTGGCGGCTGGCGTCGTCCAGCGGGGCGGCCTTGACCTCCTCCAAGAGCTGCTTGATCATGCTGCCGATCCGCATCACCTTGGCCGGCTGCTCGACCAGGCGGGTCGGGTCCTCGCCCTGCCCCTCCTCGGTCTGCACGGTGCCGATCGGCCGCCCGTCCGGACCGACCACCACCACGCTGCCGGAGTGGCCGGAGTCGTCGGGGCCGGGCTGGTCGTTCTGCTCAGCGGAGCGCGCTTCGGTCATGGGGTCCATCTTTACCCAGGAGGCGTGACCCATGCCGCCCGTGACCGACTCCCAGGGCCGAACCACCCCGGGCGGGGCGCGCTACCGTCGCGCCATGCCTGCCGACCCACGCGCCGTACTGACCCGGCCCGCGCCGGCGCCGGACCTGACGGTGGCCTACGGCGACCACCCCGACCAGATCGCCGACCTACGTCGCCCGGCCAATGGCGGGCCGGCCCGACCGCTGGTCGTCGTGGTGCACGGCGGTTTCTGGCGGGCCGAGTACGACCGGCGGCACACCGGGCCGCTGGCCGCCGCGCTGGCGGCCCAGGGGTACCCGGTGGTGCAGTTGGAGTACCGGCGTACCGGGCAGCCGGGCGGTGGCTGGCCGGGCACGTTGACCGACGTCCTGGCCGGGGTCGCGGCGCTGCCGGAGCTGGTCGCGGAGGCGCTGCCCGGCCGGGTGGGCGCGTCCGCGCCGATCCTGATCGGTCATTCCGCCGGTGGTCACCTGGCGCTGTTCGCGGCGGCCACCGCGCCGTCGACGGTGCGGGGGGTGCTGGCCCTGGCTCCGGTGGCCGACCTCGCCGAGGCGTACCGGCTGGACCTGGACTCCGGGGCGGTCGCCGCGCTGCTCGGCGGTGGCCCGACGGAGGTACCGGACCGGTACGCGGTGGCTGATCCACGATCATTGGTACCTATGCGGACACGCACAGTAGTTTTACATGGCTCTCTGGATCAGCAGGTGCCGGCCTTGATGAGCCGCAACTTCGTCACGGCGACTCGTGCCGCAGGATCCGATATTTCCCTTGTCGAGCTGGCCGGATGCGAGCATTTCGGGCTGATCGACCCGGAGTCCTCGGCCTGGCCCCGGGTGCTCGATGCGTTGCGGTCCCTGCACGATGGTCACTAGCCATTGACGCAGCGTCGCCGAGCAGGTAGAACGCCGGAGGGGCGCTGTTCGCCCTGCCACGCTCCTGGGAAGGAACTCGGTGTCGCAGATGAATCGCAGGCGGGCGCTCCAACTGTTGGCCGCGCTCGGTACGACCGCATTCGCCGCCGCGTGCGGCTCCGACACCGACGCCCAGCCGACGCCCACCAAGGGTCCGATCAAGATCGGTCTGATCGCACCGAAGGCCGGCGGGTTCAAGTCCATCGGTGACGACATCACCAATGGCTTCCAGCTCTTCCTCGACCTGCACAACCAGCAACTGGGCGGGCACCCGGTCGAGCTGCTGACGGCCGACGAGGGTGAGACCCCCAAGACCGGTAAGGCCGCCGTCGACCAGCTCCTCAAGCAGAACGTGCTGGCGCTCACCGGCGTGGTCAACTCGTCGGTGATGGTGGGCATCCGCGACACCGTCGAGGAGGCCCGAATCCCGCTCATCGGGTCCAACGCCTCGCCGAGCAGCCTGCAGAGCGTCGTCTACATCTGGCGTACCTCGTACGTGCTGGACGAGGCCGGACGCGCGCTGGGCCGCTACCTGCGCGACCAGCTACCGGCGAACGGCCGCATCGCGATCATCGTGCCGGAGAACGTGGGCAGCCCGGACGTCGTGCGCGGCTTCAGGCAGGAGTTCGGTGCCACCGACCCACGCATCGCGGACCCGGTGACCAACACCAACCCCACCCCGAACCCGGGCAAGACCACCTACGCGGCGGACATCGAGAAGGCGCTGCGCAAGAAGCCGACCGCGGTCTTCTGCTTCTTCGCGGGCGCGGCCGCCGTGGAGTTCATCAGGCAACTGCGCGACCAGTTCTCCGGGCCCGTCTACGCCCCCGGCTTCCTCACCGAGGGCACCGTGCTGGAGAGCCTGGACCGGGACGCGCTGGGCATCCAGACCGCCCTGAACTACTCGGCCGACCTCAACAGCACGTCGAACCGGGTCTTCGCCTCGGCGTACCGCAAGAAGCACCAGACCACGCCGACCACCTACGCGATGGCGTCGTACGACGCGGCGCAGGTGCTCGACCAGGCGATCCAGCTGACCGGCGGGGCGCCCACCCCGCAGCAGGTCAACCTTGCGCTGGGCCGGATCGGTCAGATCGACAGCCCGCGCGGCATCTGGCAGTTCAACCAGCCGCGTACCCCCCAGCAGAAGTGGTACCTGCGGGAGGTCCAGCGCGACGGTCAGGTCATGTCGAACGTGCTGATCAACGAGCTGGCCACGCTGGGCTGAGCGCCCACCAGACGAAGCAGGGGCCGGCCTCCCGTCGGAGGCCGGCCCCTGCCGTACGCGGCAGTGTTCGGGTCAGTGCCGCAGTTCGGCGATGCAGCACTTCACGCTGCCGCCGCCCTTCTTCAGCTCGGCCAGTTCGACCGGGACGGGGGTGTAGCCGGCGGCCTTGAGTTTGCCCGCCAGTCGGGTGGCCTCGCTGTTGAGCACCACGTTCGCGCCGTCGCTGACCAGATTGAGCCCGAAGGTCATCGCGTCCTCGTCGTCGGCGATCACCGCGTCCGGGAAGAGCTGCGTGAGGACCCGCTGGCTGGCTGCGGAGAACGCGCCGGGGAAGTAGACGATGTTCGCGTCGTCGAGGGCGGCGAGCGCCACGTCCAGGTGGTAGAAGCGGGGGTCGATCAGCCGCAGCGACACCACCGGCCGCCCCAGGGCCTCCTGCGCCTGGGCGTGGGCCGGGATCTCGGTACGGAAGCCGTGCCCGGCCAGGATGAGCCCGCCGTGCGCCTCCGGCACGTACGCGAAGTCACCCTCGCCCTCGTTGGTCTCGCTCGGCGCGACGAACCGCCAGCCCTGCTGCTCGTAGAACGCGTGGTGCGCGGCGGCCTCGCCGGTCCGCTGCTCGTGTTTGAACCGCGCGCCGTAGACGCTGCCGTCGACCACGAAGGCGCCGTTGGCGGCGAACACCATGTCGGGCAGCCCCGGCTCCGGGGTGAGCAGGTGCACCTCGTGGCCGAGACCGACGAGCGTCTCGCGCAGACGGTCCCACTGCTTGACGGCCAGTTCCCGGTTCACCGGGGTGGTCACGTCCATCCACGGATTGATCGCGTACTCGACCGCGAAATGCTCGGGCGAGCACATGAGATATGTCCGCTTTCGCGGGACTCGCTGGTGGTTCACGGTCACCAAGAGTAGGTATCGTTGAACTTTGGTAACAGCCACAACCATTGCTTCCCAGAGGCGGAACGTTGCAGATAGACGCCGTTGACCAGCGGATCATTGCGTTGCTCGTCGCCGATGCCCGTGCGTCGTACGCGGACATCGGCACCCGGGTGTCACTCTCTGCCCCGGCGGTCAAGCGCCGGGTCGACCGACTGCGCGCCACCGGCGTCATCCGGGGATTCACTGCCGTCGTTGACCCGGCGGCCGTCGGCTGGACCACCGAGGCGTTCGTCGAGCTGTTCTGCGCCGGTCGGACGACCCCGGCGCAGATCGGCGTGGCCGCCCGCCGGCACCCGGAGGTGGTCGGCGCGTACACCGTGTCCGGCGAGGCGGACGCGCTGGTGCACCTACGCGCCGCCGACATCGCCCACCTCGAGGCGGCGCTCGAGCGGCTGCGCGCCGAGTCGTTCGTGACGTCCACCCGCAGCACCATCGTGCTGTCCCGGCTGGTCGAATCCCCCGGCGTAGGGCCGTCCACCGGCGCTTGACCGTCCACCCGCGGCGCGGCCCCGATTCGCGGCATGACCTCAAGCCCGCTTCAGGTGTGGGACTCGTACCCAACAGCCGGACCGGGCCGATCGCCTCCGCGACGCGACAGGCAGGGTCGACGTGGTGTTCGACGGCGTCGGCGGTGCGGTGGCCCGGACGGCGTTCGAGCTGCTGGCCCCGGGCTGCCGGATAGTCAGCTACGGGTTGGCCAGCGGCGCATGGTCCCCCACCCTGCTCGACGTGGTCTAGAGATACATGCCGGTGCGGTGCTGGGAGTCGTCACCGCGGACCGACTTGTCGCCCTCACCGAAGAAGCGCCTGCCTCCGAACTCGCCGTGGAGACGATCGTCCAACTCGTCGGCGAGACCCGTCATCACCTGCACCGCCAGCATGAGATGGGTCGCCTGGAAGTTACGGCCGAAGACCGGAATCGAGGCCCAGACCGTGTCGTCGGCGCAGTACAGGCGACCGATCGGCATCCGGTTGGTCAGCTCCGACAGCTTGACGTAGAGCCGTTCGGTCGGCTCGACCTCGGTGAGGACCGGGGAGAAGACGTCCACCAGGGGCGGGTTGTCCCGCACCCGTACGAAGACCATCGCCGAGCCGGCCCGGATGGTGATGTCGCCGTCCGAGTCGATCTGCAACTGCTCGGCATCGGACTTCAGCATCGTGGACACCACGGTGCGTACGCGCTCCGGCAGGTCGAGCACGTCGTCCCGCTCGGCGGCCGCCTCGGCCAGCGCCTCCTGGAGGTCACCCTCGACATCGGCGTCCGGCCCGAACTCGCTGCGCGCGGTGCCCAACGGCTCGACGGTCAACGGCTCACCCTCGGCGTCGTGCACCAGATAGACGAGGAAGGCCGGGTGCGGTGCGCCGTACACGTCGCGCAGCGTCCGGGACAGCAGCGGAGCTATCCGGTTGGCATCCGCGGCCGTGGCGTCCAGCCCGAACGAGCCGCCGGAGCCGGCCACCACGCCGGGCGGGGACCAGCCGAGCGCCACCATGTCCGCCACGGCGGCGCGGTCCAGCCGATAGCCCTGCGGCAGAGCCGCGTTACCGACCGCCCGGGCGGAGAGCCCGCCGTCGTCGGTCGCGTCGACGCTGATCGAGTAGACGGCGTCCCCCGTACCGGAGGCGGTGGGGTCGAGGGTCAGTTCGAGGTGCGCGCCGGCCGGCAGCTCCCGCAGCCGCAGGGCGAGCATCCGGGAGAACTCCCGCCATGCCTCCGTCACCTTGGCCCGCAGGTCGGTGGTGCTGGGTCCGTCGAGCAGGATCGACTCCGCCGGCTCGGATGTACCGCCGGGCTCGCCATCCGACGCCGAGGGGTGGTCAGCCGTCATGATCGCCTCCGTCCGTTCCGATCACCCTACCCACGCTCTACGGACGTCGAATCAGCCCGGACCGGGATCGGACACCGGCCGTCGTCCCGCACTGGAGACGACCCCGTCCTCCGGCGGGTCAGGAGGTGGGGTCGTCGGGGTCCGCGCCGAGCCGGACCGGCCAGTCGGCCGCGAGGGCGCTGAGCCGGGCCGCCGCGTCCGCCGGATCGGCGCCACGACCGACGGCCAACCCGAGGAGGTACGCGCTGACCGGCGCCCCGGGTCGCACCACCTGGTGGGCAACATCGCGGGCCAGGTCCAGCACCACCGACACAGGCACCTCGGTCGGGTCCAGACCCACCTCGGCGCAGGCCGCCGTGACCCAGTCGTCCAACACCGTCATCGCACCCACTCCTCCGCCCGGCGTACGTCCTCGTCAGTGTCGCAGTCGAACCACGGCGGTGGACCGTCACCGGCCCACGGCACCTCGCGGATCGCCAGACCGGCCAACAGCGCCCGCATCGGAGCCCCGGCCAGGCTCCCGCCTCGCTCGGCGGCCAGCCGGACCAGCCCGGCCCGCAGCGCGCCGACCCGCCACACACCGCAGAGCGACTGTCGTCGGCCGTTCTCGTCGACGAAGCACACCCCGTCGGGGTCGCTGCCGGCCTGCGGGACGCGGGAATCGCCGACCGCTGGGCCGGCACCGGTGGTGAGGTGGGTGAGCAGGTCACCGATCGCGGCTCGGGTGAGCAGCGGCAGGTCAGCGGCGAGCAGCGCGACGAGCGTCATGTCGGGGTCGAGCAGCGCCAGCCCGGCCGCCGTCGCGGCGACCGGCCCACCTCCCGCAGGCTCCTCGCGGGTGACCCGCACGCCGTCCGGGAGGTTGTCGGCGGGGCCGACAAGCACTCGCGGCGTGGCATCGCCGACCGCGGCCAGCACCCGCTCACGCATCGAGCGGCCACCGACCGGCAGCGCAGGCTTGTCCACGCCGCCCATCCGGCGGGCGGCCCCACCCGCGAGCACCACTGCGGCGTACGTCCTCACCCGGCCACCGTAGCCGTGCCGGGTGCCGGGTGGCGGCGGGCGCTGCCGGGGCGCTGTGCGGCCGGCACCGGCGTGCGTTGACCGGGGCCCGGGCGGCGGCATGCGTTGACCGGGGCCCGGGCGGCGGCATGTGTTGGCCGGTGCCTGATGACCGGCGGCCGTGCGGCCGTGCGGCCGTGCCAGGCCGGGGTGCAGGATGGCGGGATGGGACGGGCGACTGACCGACGGCGCGTACTGCGGATCGACCTGGACGCGGCCGACGGGCGCGCAGCCGTCCGGCGGCCCGACAACCTCTCGGTGGAGGAGCCGCTGGAGATCCGGGTCGGCCCGGCCGGCCCGGATCGACGCAAGCCGCTCGCCGTCACCATGCGCACCCCCGGAGACGACCTCGACCTGGCGATCGGTTTCCTGCTGACCGAGGGGCTGATCCGCTCGACCGACGACGTGCTGACCGCCCAGCTCTGCGCCGGCGCGGAGACTCCGAACACATACAACGTGGTGGACGTGGTGCTCGCCCCCGGCGTGCCGGAGCCGACCACCGACCCGTCCCGGAACTTCTACACGACCAGCTCCTGCGGGGTCTGCGGCAAGGCCAGCATCGACGCGATCCGGACGCGGTCGCTGTTCGACGTCACGGCGGACCCGCTCGCCGTGCCGGCCGCGCTCCTCGCCGAACTGCCCGACCGGCTGCGAGCCGCCCAGCGCGCCTTCGACCGCACCGGCGGGCTGCACGCGGCGGGACTGTTCACCCCGGCTGGTGAGCTGGTCGTGCTCCGAGAGGACGTGGGTCGGCACAACGCCGTGGACAAGGTGATCGGCTGGGCGGCGCGGGAACGCCGCCTGCCGTTGACCGGGCACCTGCTGCTCGTGTCCGGCCGGGCGAGCTTCGAGCTGACCCAGAAGGCGTGGATGGCCGGCCTGCCGTTGCTGGCCGCGGTGTCCGCGCCGAGCACCCTCGCCGTCGAGCTGGCCGAGGAGGCCGGGATGACCCTTGTCGGCTTCCTACGCGGCCCGACCATGAACGTGTATGCCGGCCCGCAGAGGATTACTGTCGAGCAGCCGGCCTGACACGAGCGGCCGTCGACTCCAGGTCGCCGATGTCGCGCGATCCAGCCGCCCGGAAACCCCGCGTCGCCGACCTGGAGTCGATCAACGCACCCGGTGTGACGCAGCCGGCGAGACCCTCCGGTCATGCGGCTTCGACCGCGACGACGCCGTGCGAGATCCTGAATTCGAACTCCAGGCCGCTTCCTGCGGACACCTTGGCCAGTGTGGGAATGGACGGCGGTTGGTCACCGGACTCCAGTCGCGCGATGGGCTCGCGGGCAGGGACGCGCCGCGTGCGGGTCAGCGGCGGCCACGTCGACGCCGCTTGCGGGGGCGGACCACGCCGGGCATCCCGACCGAGGGCCAGCCGTCCAGCTCGGACGGGGGCACCCCGCGCCGGAGCAGGTCGTCCAGGAGCAGGGCCAGTGAGTAGTCGGGGTGCAGGCTCAGCGTCCGTTCCAGCGCGACCGCCGCCAGCGCCCCCTGCCCCGCCCGCCACGCCGCGAACGCCAGCAGCGCGCCCGGCGCGGCGGTCAACTCCGGCTCGGCCCGGCGCAGCACGTCGGTCCAGAGATCGATGTCCCGGTCGCGGCCGTCGGTGCGTTCCCAGGCGTGGTCGCGCACCGGCAGGTGACTCAGCAGCAGGCTAAGCCAGGCCACCTCGTCGTCGTCCAGCCGTTCGCCACGCCGCTGCTGGCGCTGCGCCTCGCGGACCGCCGCCACCCCTGCGGAGCGCAGCGCCCGCCCGCCGAGGAGGTCGCTGGCGGGCGCCTGCTCGATCAACTCGACCAGTCGTCGTTCGGCCCGGACGGTGGCCGCGTGCAGCGCCTCGCGGGCCGGGCCGTCGACCGGCGACACCTGCGCCGCGAGGGCCGCCCGGTCCGGGAGTGCGACCTGGCCGGCGAACACGGCCGACGCGGTCACCGGATTGGCCTGTGGGTCGTAGCGCCGACCCTCGGGCGGGCAGCAGTCCGCCTCGGTACACAGGTAGGACCACCACCGGCCGTCGGTCACCCGCAGCGCGTCGAGCACCTCCAGGCCGGCCGCCGTCAGGGCGGCACGCACCGCGTCCACACTCGGGGTCACCTTCTCGGGTGGCCCGTACCCCACCACGGTGGCGGCCTCCGCTCCCTGCCGGTGGATCACACCCGCCAGGTGCCGGGCGCGGTCGACCAGGTCCGTCGAGGGGTCGGGCAGGTCGGCGCGAGCGGCGAAGATGATCTGCCGGCCGCGCAGCGCCACCGCGACCACGCTCTCGGCGGGGTGGAATCCGAGCAGGAACGGCACGGCGGCGATCAGGTCGGCGGGCGAGCGGACGGAGAGCTTCGCACGTTCGGGGGAGGTCATGTAGGAAGGCTGCGTCCGAGCCGCGGAGCCTTCCAGACCCTGTGGATGACACGCAGTTTATCCACAACTACGGAACGCATTTATGCAGGTGGACGTGATCCGGTGTGCTCACACGACACCGCGGTGTCATGGACAGCGGCTACCGTGCGCTGATGGACCTGGCGTACCTGCGCGCGCATCCGGCACACCTGCCGACGTTCCGGACCCATCAGCGGCTCCGCGAGACGCCGGTCGCCGGGGGCAACATCTGCGCCGCCGCCCGGCTCACCCTGGACGACGGCCACTCCGTCTTCGCCAAGTCCTGGCCAGAGCGGGCTGACCGGCCGGTGCCCGAGGGCTTCTTCGCCGCCGAGGCCGCCGGATTGCGGTGGCTGCGGGAAGCCGACGCGATCGGCGTACCCGAGGTGATCGTGGCGTTGCCCGACCTGTTGGCGCTCGACTGGGTGGAGCCCGGCGAGCCGACGCCGGAGGCCGCCGAACGCTTCGGTCGGGAGTTGGCCGCCCTGCACCGGGCTGGCGCGCCTGCCTTCGGGGCGCCCTGGACCGGCTTCATCGGCGCCCTCGGGCAGGACAACACCCCCGACGACGGCCCCTGGTCGACGTGGTTCGCGCGGCGTCGACTCGACCCCTATCTGCGCCTGTCGGTCGACGGCGGCGCGTTGACCAGCAGCGATGCCTCGCTGGTCGAGCGGGTGATTGGGCGGATCGGTGCGTTCGGCGGGGACGAGCCGGCGGCCCGCGTCCACGGCGACCTGTGGCCGGGCAACGTGCTGTGGGGCCTCGACGATCGGGCATGGCTCATCGACCCGGCGGCGCACGGCGGGCACCGCGAGACCGACCTCGCCCAACTGGCGCTCTTCGGCGGTGTCGCGCACCTGGACCGGGTGCTGGCCGCGTACCGGGAGAGCTGGCCGTTGGCCGATGGATGGCGCGATCGGGTGCCTCTTCATCAGCTACATCTGCTACTCGTGCACACCGCGCTGTTCGGTTCCGGCTACCGGGATGCGGTTGTCCAGGTCACCCGAGCCGCCCTGATTGGCGCCGAGCGCGCTACGGTCGACCGGTGAGTGTCGCCCCACGCGCCGACGGCGTCCTCGTCGACCGGTACGGCCGCGTCGCACGGGACCTGCGCGTGTCCCTTACCGACAAGTGCAACCTGCGGTGCACGTACTGCATGCCCGCCGAAGGGCTGCCCTGGTTGGCCGGCCCGGAGCTGCTCACCGACGAGGAGATCGTCCGGCTGGTCCGGGTGGCCGTCGAGCACCTCGGTGTGACCGAGGTGCGGTTCACCGGCGGGGAGCCGTTGATCCGGCCCGGTCTGCTCGGCATCGTGGCCGCGGTGGCCGCGCTCGACCCCCGCCCCCGGATCTCGCTCACCACGAACGGCATCGGCCTGGACCGGTTGGCGCCCGCCCTGCGGACGGCCGGCCTGGACCGGGTGAACGTCTCGCTGGACACACTGGATGCGGCCCGGTTCACCCAGCTCACCCGCCGTCCCCGCCTCGACGCGGTGCTGGCCGGGCTCGCCGGGGCGGCAGCCGCGGGTCTCGACCCCGTGAAGATCAACTCGGTGTTGATGCGCGGGGTCAACGAGGACGAGGCGCCGGCTCTGCTCCGCTTCGCGCTCGACCACGACTACCACCTACGGATCATCGAGCAGATGCCGCTGGACGCGCAGCACGGCTGGGACCGGAGCACGATGGTCACCGCCGAGGAGATCCTGGCGACCCTCCGTACCCACTTCGACCTGAGCCCCGACCCGACCGAGCGCGGCGCGGCGCCGGCCGAGACCTGGTTGGTCGACGGCGGCCCGGCCCGGGTCGGCGTGATCGCCAGCGTCACCAGGCCCTTCTGCGGCGACTGCGACCGGACCCGGCTGACCGCCGACGGCCAGGTCCGCGCCTGCCTGTTCGCCACCGAGGAGTCCGACCTGCGGGCGGCGCTGCGCAACGGCGCACCCGACGACGAGTTGGCGCGACGGTGGCGTACCGCGATGTGGGGCAAGCGCGCCGGCCACGGCATCGACGATCCCACCTTCCTCCAGCCGACCCGGCCGATGTCCGCGATCGGGGGTTGACCCGTGCAGCCGAGACCGTTGACCGTCCGCTACTTCGCCGGGGCGCGCGCCGCCGCCGGCCGGTCCGAGGAGGTCACCCCCGCCGGCCGGTCACTCGACGATCTCATCGCCGAGCTGGCCCAGCGGCACGGCGCCCAGCTCGCCGCCGTACTGCGGGTGGCCAGTTTCCTCGTGGACGGCGTCACCTGCCATGATCGTCGGGCACCCCTGCCGGGCGGGGCCACGATCGATGTCCTGCCCCCGTTCGCGGGCGGCTGAGGGGGCGCACACATGTTGGCGGTTCTGGGGTTCATGGGCGTCCTGGCGCTGGTCACCGGCCTGGTCCACCTCTACCTGTGGAAGCGTCTGATCCGGGACACCACCGCGCCGGGGCGCTGGCGGCGGGTCGGGGGGATCGCCGCCCTCGTGCTGGCGGTGCTCGTGCCGGCCACCCTCGTCGGAACGCAGGCCGGCCTCTACTGGCTCGCCTGGCCGGGCTACCTGTGGCTCGCCGTCATGTTCTACCTGCTGGTCGTGCTGGTCGCGCTGGAAGTGCCGATGCTGGTCGCGCGGCTGGTGCTGCGCCGCCGGGTGACGGCCGCCGAGCCGACCGCCGCCGCGCCCGAGCCGGTGCTGGTCGGAGCCGCCGGGCCCGCCGAGCCGCCGGCCACCGGCGCGGTCGCGGCGCCGGACCACGACCCGGGCCGCCGCCTGCTGCTGGCCCGCGGGGCGGCCATCTTCGCCGGTCTCACCGCCACCGGCATCACGGGGTACGGCGTCCGCACCGCGCTCGGCCCGCCCCACCTCGACCGGGTGCAGATCCCCCTCAGCAAGCTTCCACGCAGCATGGACGGCCTCCGCATCGCCACCGTCTCCGACATCCACCTGGGCCCCCTGCGCGGCCGGGCGCACACCGAACGGATCGTCGCCGCGATCAACCGCCTCGACGCCGACCTGGTCGCAGTCGTCGGCGACCTGGTCGACGGCTCGGTCGCCGAGCTGGGCCCGGCCGCCGCCCCGCTGCGTGACCTGCGCTCCCGATACGGCAACTTCTTCGTCACCGGTAACCACGAGTACTACTCCGGGGTCGAGGAGTGGGTCCAGGAGGTGGACCGGCTGGGCCTGCGGGTGCTGCAGAACCGCCGGCAGGAGATCCAGGCCCGGGGCGGTGTGCTCGACCTGGCCGGCGTCAACGACCTGAACGCGGGCCCCGCGGGCACCGGCCTGGCCGCCGGACCGGACTTCGAGGCCGCCCTCGGTGACCGCGACCCAAACCGTCCGGTCGTCCTGCTCGCGCACCAGCCCCTCGCCGCGAAGCAGGCGGCCCGCTACGGCGTCGACCTGCAACTCTCCGGACACACGCACGGCGGGCAGGTGGTGCCGTTCAACCTGGTCGTCAAGCTTGAGCAGCCGGTGGTCAGCGGCCTCGGTGAGGTCGACGGCACCAAGGTCTACGTGACCAACGGCGCCGGTTTCTGGGGTCCGCCGGTACGGGTGGGGGCCGAGCCGCAGATCAGCCTCGTGGAGTTGCGCTCGGCATAGCGGACGTCACGTCCGCGCGTGGCGGAAGGCGGGCCGCGCGGCGGGCGTGACAGGATGCGGCGTGCCCCCGTTCAGCGCCGTACCCCCCGGTGGCCTCCCGCCCTTCGTCGCGGACCTGCACATCCACTCGAAGTACTCGCGCGCGTGCAGCCGCGACCTGACCCTGCCGACCCTCGGTTGGTGGGCGCGGCGCAAGGGCGTCGCCCTGCTCGGCACCGGCGACTTCACCCACCCCGCCTGGTACGACCATCTGGTCGAGACGCTGCGTCCGGCCGAGCCGGGGCTCTACCGGCTCGACCCGGAGGCGGAGCGCGACATCGCCCGCCGGCTGCCGCCACGACTCGCGGCCACGACCGACGCGGACGCGATCCGGTTCATGCTGAGTGTGGAGATTTCCACCATCTACAAGCGGGACGACCGCACCCGCAAGGTGCACCACCTGATCTACCTGCCCGACCTGGAGGCGGTGGCCCGCTTCAACACCGCTCTCGGCCGGATCGGCAACCTGGGCTCCGACGGCCGGCCGATCCTCGGTCTGGACTCGCGGGACCTGCTGGAGATCACCCTGGAAGCCAGTCCGGACGGGTACCTCGTTCCGGCGCACATCTGGACGCCGTGGTTCTCCGCACTGGGCTCGAAGTCCGGCTTCGACGCGATCGCCGACTGCTACGCCGACCTGGCCGAGCACATCTTCGCCGTCGAAACCGGCCTCTCGTCCGACCCGGCCATGAACTGGCGGGTCGGCAGCCTGGACGGCTACCAGCTCGTCTCCAACTCGGACGCCCACTCGCCGCCGGCCCTCGGCCGGGAGGCCACCGTGCTGACCACCGAGCGGGACTACTTCGCCGTCCGGGAGGCCCTGCGCACCGGCGACGGCCTGGCCGGCACCATCGAGTTCTTCCCGGAGGAGGGCAAGTACCACGCGGACGGCCACCGGCTGTGCGGGGTCAACTGGTCCCCGGAGCGGACCCGGGCCGCGAGAGGCCTCTGCCCCGAGTGCGGCAAGCCGCTCACCGTGGGCGTCCTCAGCCGCATCGAGGAGCTGGCCGACCGGCCCGAGGGGCACCGGCCGGCGCACGCCCGGGACGTCACCCACCTGGTACCGCTCGCCGAGATCCTTGGCGAGATCAACAAGGTGGGCGCCCGGTCGAAGAAGGTCGGGGGGCAACTCAACGAGCTGCTCGCCGCGCTCGGCCCCGAGTTGGAGATCCTGACGACGACGCCGTTGTCCGACATCGCGCAGGCCGGCGGTGAACTGCTCGCCGAGGGCATCGGGCGGCTGCGGCGGGGCGACGTACGCCGGGTTCCGGGTTACGACGGCGAGTACGGGGTGATCACGCTGTTCGATCCGGCGGAACTGGGCACGGCGCAGGAGACGCTCTTCGACGTACCCGTGCCGGCACAGCGACGGCCGACGGAGCCGGCGGCCCGCGCGACGGCCAAGCGCCCGGCGACGGCCAAGGCGGAGCCGAAGCGCAAGCCTGCCCCGGCGCCCGCGCCGCCGATCGCGTCGCCGCCGTCACCGCACGAACCGTTCGAGCCGATGCTCTCCGGCATGGAGGAGGTCGGCACCGGCCTGTTGGACCGGCTGGACGCCATGCAGCGGGTGGCGGCGTCCGCTCCCGGCGGACCGCTGCTCATCGTGGCCGGTCCGGGCACCGGCAAGACCCGGACGTTGACCCACCGGATCGCGTACCTCTGCGCGGAGCTGAACGTCTTTCCCGAGCACTGCCTCGCGATCACGTTCACCCGCCGCGCGGCCGAGGAGCTGCGGCACCGCCTCGACGGGCTGCTCGGCCCGGTCGCCGAGGACGTCACAGTGGGCACGTTCCACGCGCTGGGGCTGACGATCCTGCGGGAGAACGCCGGCGCGGCGGGCCTCCCGTCCGGCTTCCGGATCGCCGACGACGCCGAGCGGGCGGTGGCGAGGTCGGAGGCCGGGGACGATCTCCACGGCTACACGGCGCTGCTGCGCAAGCAGAACCTGGTCGACCTGGACGAGCTGGTGAGCCTCCCGGTGGAGCTGCTGCGGACCGACCGGAAGCTGGCCGAGCGGTACCGGGACCGCTGGCGGTGGATTTTCGTCGACGAGTACCAGGACGTCGACGCGGTGCAGTACGAGCTGCTGCGGCTGCTCAGCCCCGCGGACGGCAACCTTTGCGCGATCGGTGACCCGGACCAGGCTATCTACTCCTTCCGGGGTGCCGACGTCGGCTACTTCCTGCGCTTCTCGCAGGACTTCACGGACGCCCGGCTCGTCCGGCTCAACCGCAACTACCGCTCGTCGGCGCCGATCCTGGCGGCCGCCGTGCAGGCCATCGCGCCGTCGTCGCTGGTCCAGGGTCGGCGACTGGATCCGGCCCGGCTCGACCCGGAGGCACCGCTGGTCGGTCGATACCCGGCGTCGTCCGTGGCCGACGAGGCGGACTTCGTGGTCCGGACGGTCGACGAACTGGTCGGCGGACTGTCCCACCGATCGCTCGACTCGGGCCGGATCGACGGCCGGTCCACGACGCTGTCGTTCTCCGACATCGCCGTGCTGTACCGCACCGACGCGCAGGCCGCCCCGATTGTGGACGCCCTGACCAGGGCCAACATCCCTGTGCAGAAGCGGTCGCACGACCGGCTGCGGGACCGGCCCGGGGTGGCGGCGATCGCCCGCGAGCTGCGGCACGCCGATGGGTTGGCCGGGTCGCTGGCGGCCCGGGTGCGGCTGGCCGGCCAGGTGGTCGCCGAGCGGTTCGCGGTGCCCACCCTGGACGGCGCGGGTGGCACCGTCCGCCCCGAGGACGTCCGCTCCGCGGTGGATCTGCTGACCCCGCTGGCTCAGCGCTGCGGCGACGACGTGCAGGCGTTCCTGTCGCAGTTGGGCACCGGCGCCGAGGTGGACGCGCTCGACCCGCGCGCAGAGGCGGTCACCCTGCTGACGCTGCACGCCGCGAAGGGCCTCGAATTCCCGGTGGTGTTCCTGGTCGGCGTCGAGGATGGGCTGCTGCCGCTGCGCTGGCCCGGTTCGGCACCCGACGAGGACGCCGTCGCCGAGGAGCGTCGACTCTTCTTCGTCGGCCTGACCCGGGCCCAGGACCGGCTGTACGTCAGCCACGCCGCCCGCCGGACCCGGCACGGCGCGGAACGCGACTGCATGCCGTCGCCGTTCCTCGCCGCGATCGACCCGGGCCTGTTCGAGCGGTTCGGCGAGACCGAACCCCGCCGCCCCAAGGACCGTCAGCTCCGCCTGATCTGACCCCTTAGGTTGATCATGATGTTATTGCCACGACACGCCGACGTGGCTGGCAATAACGTCATGATCGACGGCTTCGGGTGGTGTGCGCGCCGGACACCGGCGGGGTGGGGGTCAGGTCACCAGCGCAGCCAGCCACGCGCCCGCCAACAGGGCCGGGCCCAGGGGCAGCAGGGTGTCGCGGCGCACCCGTCGCGCTGCCAGCAGACCGAGGACCAAAAGCCCGTGCAGCAGGTGTGCCAGGACGAGCCCGGTGAGCAGGGCGTCGCGGCCCAGCCAGCCAAGCGGCAGTCCGAGGACGGCGGCGAGCTTCACGTCCCCGAAGCCCAGCCGGGACCTCGGCAGCAGGGCGAGCAGCACGTGCGCCGCTCCGGCAAGAACCGCGCCGGCCAGCGCGCCGCCCAGCCGCCCGGGAGTGCCGGCCAGCAGCGCCGCCCCGGTCAGCCCGCCGAGGGCCAGCGTGCCGGCGGCGGCAACCAGCGGGTCGGGCAGCCGCAGGCACGCCAGGTCGACAACGGCCAGCACCAACCCCACCACCGCCACCGCGAGAAGGACCGGCAGCGCCGGGTCGTCACGCCGCACGGCAGCGAGCCCCACGAACACCACGGCCGCCAGCGGCGGACAGAGCCAGACCGACCCATCCCGCCGGACCGGCGGGCTGACGAAACACCGGGCCACCGGGGGTACGACGAGACCGACCAACCCACCGAGCAGCGCCACCCCGGGCAGCGCGGCGGCCGACATGGGCCGGACGTTACCGGCGGGCTCCCGCCCGCGCCGCCCCCGATCGGGGTTCCGCGCGTCTCCGGCGCGGGCGTTCGGTGCTCACCACCAGCGCCACCCCGGCGACGATGACCGCCCCGCCAAGCAGCACCTGCGGCGTGATCGGCTCGGCCACGAGCAGCGCGCCGAGCGCCACCGCGACCGCCGGCAGCGCCACCCCGGGCGGCCCGGACTCGGCGGGCACCACCAGACCGTTGCCACCGGCGAGCAGGAGCACACCCACCAGCGCGGCGGAGCCGAGCTGGTGACGCCCCACGCGAAGGGTGCCCGGCCCTCGGCGCAACCTCAGCACCACCGCCAGCACCAGGCCTGCCACGGCGAACCGCAGGGCGGCGGACAGCAGCGACGGCAGCGTCTCCACCGTGATCCGGATGGCCAGATAGGTAGAGCCCCACAGCAGGTAGACCACGACCAACGCGGTCCAGACCAGGGTTGGCGCGGCGAACGCGCGGCGGCCGGATGCGGCGGCGGCGCTCGGTGGAGATGAGCTCATCGGTGGACCACGCTACGGTGACCTCGGAGTCGGCGTCGCGCGTTGGTGGCCGGCCTCTCACCACTTGTGCAGGAGGGCGGCATGACGAACTACGGACCACCGGGTGAGGGCCACGCAGGCCCGTGGCGTGGGCAGCGACCCGACGAGACGCCCAACCGGCCGCCTCAGCAGCCCTACCCGCCCGCGGAGCCCTACCCGCCGACGGTTCAGCCCTACCCGGTCGCGTCGCAGCGGCCCGGCCCCTATGGCGACGGCCCGTACGGCGGTGCACCGGCGACGCCCTACGGCGGCGGACAGTACGGGGGAGGCCAGTACGGGGGAGGCCAGTACGGCGGCGGCCAGTACGGGGGAGGCCAGTACGGCGGCGGGACTGGCACGCCGTACGGCGGAGAGCCCTCGGGGCCCTACGGTGACGCGTACCCGCCCGCCGACCGGGAGCCGGCCTACGGCGTGGGGACCTACCGGTCCGACGGTGGCCCGTACGGCGACGACCCTTCACCCACACCGCCCCTGCGGCGTGGGCGGGGACCGCTGATCGCGGTGCTGGCTGTCGTGGTGCTGCTGGTGCTGGCCGGCGGCGGCGCGTACTGGTTTCTTCGAGGTTCGGACGATCCCGGGCCGACGACGGCCGCGCCGACCGGCTCGGCCGCTGCGGCGGAGCCCAGCGCCGCCGGGAGCGAGCCGGCCGAGCCGGCGCCGACCGCCGCAGCACCCGAGTCGTCGGCCGACCCGCGGTTCGTGAAGGTCGGGCAGTGTGTGCGCAACGCCGGGGTGGCGGGCGGCAAGCCCAAGCTGCTGATCAGCGGCTGCGCCCCGAAGTCGTACGAGGTGCTGCGCCGGGTCGACGGCCCGACCAGCGGTGAGCGCGACGCCGAGGCCAAGTGTGCCAAGGTCGAGGGCTACACGAACTGGTACTTCTTCGACAGCGAGCTGGACACCCTCGACTTCGTCCTCTGCCTGAAGCAGCGCTGACCACCCACCCTGGGGATGACATGACGACCTACGGACCAGCGGGCTCCGGGCAGCCGGACGACCCGCACCAGCGTCCGCCGACCGGTCCCGGCGGCCCGCCACCGGTCGATCCGACGCTTCCGCAGTGGGGGCCGCCGCAGCAGCCGGCGCAGTGGGGCCCGCCGCAGCAGCCCGCGCAGTGGGGCCCGCCAGAGCAACCGGCGCAGTGGGGCCCGCAGCAACCGCCGCAGTGGGACGCCCCGCCGGGGCCGTTCCCGCCCGCCCCGGGCCAGCCGGCGGCACCGTGGGGTCCGCCGGCACCCGGCGGGTACCCGATGCCGCCCGCCGCCCCCGCCGGCAGGAACGGCCGGAAGGTCGCCCTGATCGTCGCGCTGGTCGTGCTGCTCCTGCTCTGCCCCTGCCTCGGCCTTGCCGGCTGGGCGGCCTGGCGGATCGCCGACTCCGACAGCGACGTCGCGCCCGTGCCGTCGGCGAGCGCGCCGGTCGTCCCTCCCGGCCTGCCCAGCGATGCGCCGAGCCCGATCGTGCCGTCGCCCGACGAGGAGGAGGAGTTCGCCAAGGGCGACTGCGTGGTCAACGACGGCACCGAGGACGACGCGGAGCTGCGCAAGGTGCCGTGCGGCCCGAACACCTACCAGGTGCTGCTGCGGATTCCGGCGACCACCGACGGGGACCGTTGCGAGACGCTCGCGCCGCAGGCCACCGCGAACTACGTGCACGACAACTCGGTCGACCTGTTCGACTACGTACTCTGCCTGAAGAAGCGGTAGTCGATTCCGCAAACTAGGGCTGTCTAGCGTGGACGCTAGACAGCCCTAGTTTTGTGTCGACGGTCCCAACACGCCGGTAGCCTCATCTATCCATATCTAGCTTCGCAGCTAGAGGGCCCGATACTCTGCGATGCGTGGATCCGGTCCGCAACCCGTACGCCCCGGGCGCCGGCCAGCGCCCGCCCGAACTCGCCGGGCGGGGGCGTGAGCTGGACGTCTTCGACATCGTGCTGGAACGCATCGCCCGTGGCCGGCCCGAGCGCAGCCTCATGCTCACCGGGCTGCGCGGCGTTGGCAAGACCGTCCTGCTCAACACGCTGCGGTCACAGGCGATCAACCGGCTCTGGGGCAGCGGCAAGATCGAGGCCCGTCCGGACCAGTCCCTGCGCCGCCCGGTCGCGGCCGCCCTGCACATGGCGGTCCGCGAACTCGCCCCACGCCACCGCGCCCCCGACCGGATCGACGCCTTCCTCGGGGTACTCAAGGCTTTCGCCCAGCGGTCCGTGCCGACCGGCCGCGCCGGGGCCGCGCCCAAGCTGCGCGACCGGTGGCAACCCGGCATCGACGTCCCCGCCGCGAGCGGTCGGGCCGACTCCGGCGACATCGAGATCGACCTGGTCGAGCTGTTCAGCGACGCCGCCGCCGTGGCCAGTGACGTGGGCACCGGCATCGCCATCTTCATCGACGAGATGCAGGACCTCGGGCCGGAGGACGTCTCGGCGCTCTGCGCCGCCTGCCACGAACTGTCCCAGATCGGCGCTCCACTGATCGTGGTCGGCGCGGGGTTGCCGCACCTGCCGGCCGTGCTCAGCGCCGCCAAGTCGTACTCGGAACGGCTCTTCCGCTACCAGCGCATCGACCGGCTCGACCGGATCGCCGCCGACCAGGCGCTCTGCGCGCCGGCCGAGCGCGAGGAGGTGGAGTACGAGCAGAAGGCGCTCGACCTGCTCTACGAGAAGTCCGGCGGCTATCCGTACTTCGTCCAGGCGTACGGCAAGGCGACCTGGGATCACGCGCCGCGGTCGCCGATCACCGCAGCGGACGTCCGGGTCGCCGCGCCCGAGGCCGAGGCCGAACTGGCGGTCGGCTTCTTCGGTTCTCGGTTCGAGCGGGCCACTCCGGCCGAGCGCGAGTACATGCGGGCGATGGCCACGCTGTCCCTGGTGGAGGGGGAGGCCGGCGGCGTGGTCCGCGACGACATGGACGCCGCCGTGCCCACCGCCGAGATCGCCCGCGCCCTCGGCCGCAAGCCGGCCAGCCTCTCCCCGGCCCGCGACGCGCTGATCAAGAAGGGGCTCATCTACTCGGGCGAACGGGGCACGGTGGCCTTCACCGTTCCGCACTTCGGCCGCTACCTGCGCACCCAGCCCGCCTGAGCAGCGCGGTCAGGCCAGCGCGGTCAGAACGGCGCGGTCAGAACGGCGCGGTCAGAACGGCGCGGTCAGGCCAGCGTGGTCAGGCCAGCGTGGTCAGAACGGCGCGGTCAGGCCAGCGCGGTCAGACCCTGGACCAGGGCGCGGGGAAGACGACCTCGCCGCGCGGCGGGGCACCCTCCTCGCTGGTGGACGGCGGCAGCACCAGCGCCTGCCACGGCTCACCGAGACCGGCCCACGGGCTGCTGAGACCCAGCTCGCCGGCCGGCGCGAAGCCGAAGCGGCGGTAGAAGGCGGGATCACCGAGCACCACGACCAGCCGCTCGCCCAGCTCGGTGGCGGCGTCCAGGGCGGCCTGCACCACCGCGCTGCCGTGACCGACCCGCTGCCGGTGCGGCGCCACGGCCACCGGCCCGAGCGCGAGCGCCGGCGCGACGGCACCCCGATCGGGTCGCACCCGCACCCGGGTGAGCAGCGCGTACCCGACGACCTCACCGCCGTACTCGGCGACCATGGCCAGCTCGGGCAGCCAGGCGTCGGTGCCGCGCAGGTCGTCGACAAGCCCCACCTCCGGCGGCGTCTGCACGTCCGGGCGGGCGAACGCCGAGGCCAGCACCCGACGCACCGGCCCGGCGTCGGCCGGGTCCTCGGGGCGGAGCCGCAGCGTCGTCACCCGCGCGACGTTACCCGTCGCGCCCCGTCCATCAGCGATGGTCGCTCGAATCGGCGTGGCGCGCGCGCACGCCGACCGATCATCCGGATCCGGCGGTTGCCCGGGTAGCAAACGCCGCGACGGGGTATGACTGAACCATGACGCCCGTACGCTCCCTCGCCCGCGCCATGCTGAGCGGCATCTTCGTGGTCAGCGGGTACCGCAACCTCCGCAACCCCCACCGACTCGCGGCGGCCGCCAAGCCGGTGACCGACAAGATGGCGCCGCTGCTGCAGAAGGCACACCCGAACTTCCCCACGGAGACGGAGTCGTTGATCCGGCTCAACGCGGCGGTGCAGGTCGGGGCGGGGCTGATGCTGGCCACCTGGCGGTTCAGCCGGCCCGCCGCGCTGGTCCTCGCCGGCACCCTGGTGCCGGTGACCATCGCCGGGCACCCGTTCTGGAAGAACGACGACCCGATCGCCAAGAACAACAACGAGATCCACACCCTGAAGAATCTCGGGCTCTTCGGCGGTCTCCTGCTCGCCGCCGCCGACACCGGCGGTAAGCCCGGCATCCGCTGGCGTACGGGCCACCGCATCGGCCACTCTCGACGTTCCATGCAACGGGCCGTGCGCACCGCCCGCCGCGAGGCACGGATCGCCGTCCGGTCGGCGGCCACCGCGCGTCGACTACCAGGCTGACCTGCCTCGATGCCTCTCAGTGTCATCCCCACCCCCCGCTAAGGCCGCGAATTACCTGAACCACCCGGTAGGCGTTAACGCGGTGGAAATGTCAAAAACATGTGTGGGATCGGACACGGTCGCATAACGCGGGAGGCACTGACGTGAGGCGCCGTTCTAGGCTCCGTGCAGGACCTGGACGGGTAGGACGACCTTGGTACGGGGGTGGCCACGCCATGCCGACGACTGTCGGTAGACGGGCGGTCCGCCTCGCCCCACTTCAGCGCATGACGCGCGGGATCGATCGCAGGAACGTCGTACGGGGCGTCATCGTGGCCGCCGTCGCCTACGCCGCATGGCTCGCCATCGGTGAGTTCGGGCGACCGTACAACTTCTTCGACATGAAGATCTACCATGGCGCGGTGGTGTGGTGGGCGAGCGGTCACGAGCTCTACGAGTTCATCGCGCCCGGCACCACGCTCGGATTCACCTACCCGCCGTTCGCCGGCCTCGTCATGTTGCCGATGGCACAGCTACCGATCGGCGCGGCCGCGATAATCAACGCCCTGGCCAGCATCGCCGCGCTGGCCCTGGTGCTGGCCGGACTGCTGCGCCCCATCGTGGACCGGTTGGGCTGGCCACTGTGGTTCACCGTGGCCCTGGCGGTCCCGCTCGCCGTCGCCATCGAGCCCAGCCGCGAGACCCTGGGCTACGGCCAGGTCAACCTCCTGCTGTTCGCCCTGATCATGGGGGACCTCATCGGACTGCGCTGGCGCTCGCGCCGGGGCACCCACTACGCCGCCAGCGACGGTCCGCTGCTGCGCTTCGTCTACGGTGGCGCCTGGGCGGGTGCCGGCATCGGCCTGGCCACCGCCGTCAAGCTCACCCCGGCACTGTTCATCGCCTACCTGATGATCACCCGCCAGTGGCGGGTAGCCGCCACCGCGATCGGCACCACGATCGGCGTGACGATCGGGACCTTCGCGGTCGTCGGCGACGAATCACGGACGTACTTCGGTAGTGTGCTCTGGCAGACCGAGCGGGTCGGCGCGGCCGACATGACGCCGAACCAGTCACTCGCCGGCCTGCTGGCCCGGCTGTACGACTCGATCGAGACTCCCGGCCTGCTCTGGCTCGCCTTCTCGGTGCTGATCCTGGCGGTGGGCCTGTCCCGGGCGGCCAGTTCACGCGCCGACGGTGACGAGCTGACCGCGTTCACGCTTGTCGGTCTGACCGCCAATGTGATCAGCCCGATCTCCTGGACGCACCACCTCGTCTGGGTGATCCCGGCGATCATCGTGCTGGCCGACGCGGCCGTACGTCGACGCGAGGCGAGCAGGGGCCTCACGCAGCGCACCGGTCAGGGCCTGGTGTTCGGCGGCCTGAGCGGCCTCAACGCTCTCCGCCCGCCGATCTGGTATCCCACACTGACCGGGTTCCGGCACGGCGTCGCCGCTGTCGGGCTCTATCTGCTGTTCCTGGTCTCCCCCATCTGGCCGTACGAGCACCAGTTGCCGGAGGTGTCCCACTACCAGGACGGCCTGTTCGGGGCGCTGATGGAGAACTCGCTGGCTCTCGCCCTGATCGTGCTGGTGGCGGCACTGCCCTGGCGACCCGGCGCCGAGCCGGCCTTCTACGGCGAACGACTCTCCCGGGTCATGGTGTTGAACGGCCGCCGCTGAGCGGTCAGGGACAGTTGACCCACTCTTCGGTGCCGTCGGCGAAGATCTGCCGCTTCCAGATCGGCAACCGGGCCTTGGCCTCGTCGACCAGGCGGGCGCAGGCAGCGAAGGCCGCAGCGCGGTGTGCCGTGCTCACCGCGGCGACCAGCGCCACGTCACCGATGGCCAATGGCCCGACCCGGTGCGAGACCGCTACCGCGTACACGTCGGGGTCGGCGGCGATCTCGGCGGCGACCTCACGCAGAACCTGCGCGGCGCTGGGGTGCCCCTCGTAATGCAGGGTCACCACCGCACGCCCGTGGTCGTGGTCGCGCACGACGCCCTGGAAGGAGACGACCGCGCCGGCCCGGCGGTCGGCGACCGCCGCCTCGTGCGCGGCGAGGTCGAGGGGCCGGTCGGTGACCTCGACGATGGTGATCGACGGCCCGGTCACGACGCCCGCTCCCCGGGCAGCAACGGCAACGGCACGATCGGCACCAGGTCGCCCTGCGCACCGCTGGTGCCCGGCCGGATGACGGCGAACCCGTCGGCGCCCGCGAGGCCGCGCAGCATCGCCGAACCGACGTGCCGCACCGGGTACGCCGTGCCGGCGGCCCGGTCCACACGAACCAGCGCCAGGTGGGTCTGGTCGCCGCGCCCGGGCACCGCCTCGGCCAACGTGGCCTGCGGAAACACCGGCATCGAACGTCCCTGGAGCCCGGCGAGCAGCGGCGCGACCAGTGACACCAGCGCGACGATGGCGGACTGCGGATTGCCCGGCAGGCCGGCGACGAACCGGACCCGCCCGTCAGGATCGGCCAGCCGGGCCAGCAACATCGGGAATCCCGGCCGGACCGCCACCGTGTTGACCACGTAGTCGGCGCCGAGCGCCTCCAGGCTCGGGTGCAGGTGGTCGACCGGACCGTGCATCGTGCCGCCGGTGGTGCAGACCAGGTCGGCGTTGGCCAGTGCCGTCC
This sequence comes from Micromonospora sp. DT4, assembly GCF_049841675.1. Lineage (NCBI taxonomy): Bacteria > Bacillati > Actinomycetota > Actinomycetes > Micromonosporales > Micromonosporaceae > Micromonospora > Micromonospora sp. DT4. The sequence goes on along the minus strand of NZ_JBNCKT010000022.1, from coordinate 31,052 downwards.
GCAGCGCCGCCACGTGCGCGGGCAGCGTGTCGGCCACCGGACCCACCACGTCCGAGGGGCGGACCTGGCAGCCGTACCGCCGTAGCCACGCCGGCACCGCCGGGCCCAGCGCGTCGCGTACGCGGCCCGCCGCCGGCGGACCCGCCGTCAGCAACTCGTCGCCGAAAACCAGCAGCGCGGCGCGCGGCGCCCGCCGGACCCGCAGCGTGTCGTGCCCGCAGGACGCGGCCAGGCCGATCACCGCCGGGTCGACCGGCGTACCGACGGGCAGCAGTTCCTCATCGGCGTACGCCTCCTCGCCCGGCTGCCGCCACTCCGGCGTCTGCCGGGGCGTGCCGCTGACCAGGCTGTCGGTGACGGTGGACTCCTCGATGCGCAGCACGCCGCTGGCACCCTCCGGGACCATGGCTCCGGTCGCGATCTCGACGGTCGTGCCGTCCTCGGTGAGTGGCCCGGGAGTGTTGCCGGCCAGCACCCGGCCGACGATCTGCCACGGCCCGTCGCCCCGGACGGCCCAGCCGTCCACGCTCGAGGTGGGGAACGCGGGCAGGTCGGTGCGGGTGGTCAACGGCTCGGCCAAGGTCAGACCGTCGGTGTCGACGAGCGGCCGGGCGACGGCGGGCAGTGCGGCGGCCAGGCCGACCGCGTACACCCGGGACCGCGCCTCCTCCCACCCTGCCGGCGGGGGCGCGGCGACCCGGTCCGCCGTTGGTGTGGTTTCCGTTCTCACCGACCGAGCCTATCGGGACGGGCGGACAGCCGGCACGGTCAGGCCCTAATGGTCGCCGCCGCGCAGTTGGTCGACGGTGTGGCCGAGGATCGGCCCGAGCACGGCCAGCCCGTCGCGGGCACCGCCTGTCGAGCCGGGCAGGTTGACCACCAGCATCCGGCCGGCCACCCCGGCCAAGCCGCGGGACAACACCGAGGTGGGCACCCGGTCCCGACTGTGTGACCGGATCGCCTCGGCGATGCCGGGAATCTCGTAGTCCAGCAGGGCCCGGGTCACGTCCGGTGTCCGATCCGACGGGGTGACCCCGGTGCCACCGCTGGTGAGCACCACGTCAAGCCCGTCGGTGAGGGCATCTCGCAGGGCGTCACCGACGGGCTCGCCGTCGGGCACCACCACCGGATCGTCGACCTGACAGCCCAGCTCGCGCAGGCCCGTGACGAGCAACGGGCCGCTGGTGTCGGCGTACACGCCGGCCGCCGCCCGGTTGGACGCGACGATCACCCGGGCCCGGATCACGGCCGATCCTCCGGCCGGACCCACTCGCCGGTCTTGCCGCCCTCCTTGCGCAGCACCCGGACCGCCTCCACCGAGGCCGCCGGGTCGACCGCCTTGACCATGTCGATGAGTGCGAGACCGGCGACCGCGACGGCGGTCAGCGCCTCCATCTCGACCCCCGTCCGGTCCGCCGTGCGGGCGGTGGCGGTGATCTCCACGGTGTCGGTCGTCAACCGCAGGTCGACGGTGACCCCGTGCAGGGCGATGGGGTGGCAGAGCGGGATCAGCTCCGGAGTGCGTTTGGCTCCCATGATGCCGGCGAGCCGACCCACCGCCAGCGCGTCACCCTTGGGCAGCCCGTCCCGGTGCAGCAGGTCGATGACCTCGGATGTGGTGCGCAATCGGCCGGCCGCGACCGCCAACCGCCCGGTCACCGACTTGGCGGAGACATCGACCATGCGGGCCGCGCCGGCACGGTCGACGTGGCTGAGCTGTGCGGGTTCGGTCACGGTCGTGAGCCTATCGGTGTGGTACGACGCTGGCGCGTTCGGAAGGGGCGACGGCACAGCATCTCGCCGGGTGCGACGGCCTGTCCACTCGACGTCGCCCCTTCCTGGCTGGACCCGCCACCGAGGGCTGGACCCGCCACCGAGGGCGCTGGGGGGAGACCTGGGCGGCGGGCGCGTCTCGACAACCTGGTTCTGCCCAGGGGCAGAACCTCCCCCGTTCGTCGATACGCGACAGAAGCCACCGAGCAGAGCGTCCCGGCCGGCGTGGAGCTCCTTCTGGAAGCAGAAGACATCGATCACCTCCGGCCGCAAGGTGAGCCGATAGCCGTTCCTTGCCGCACGAGAGTCGCTTCCGCGAGCTCTGACGTCTCGAACTCTCGGCGGAGATTGGCCGCACAGGTCCGCACATTCGCCACCGCGGATCGCGGAGGGTGATCGACCCACAGCTCGTCTATGAGATTGACCAACGCCACCAACCGGCTTGGTTGGACCGCGAGCATCGCGAAGATTACCCGTTGTTTCGGCGTACCCAGGTGCAACTTGTGCTCGGCAAGCAGCACCTCCATGTCACACCGAGCAGGTTGACCTCCACCGTTCCCACGAATTCACATCCATCGGTGTTTAGCTGATCACGCTGGGAAAGGCTAACGGTGTCCGCAATTCGAACCAACTCCTCGACCAGGCCACCCAAACCCACACCGACCAGGCAGGAGAGACCAGATTCCGCCCGACCGGATTTAGCCTGGACCCGAACTGACGGATGAGGCCAACTGCACACCGTCGCCACACTAGGGAGGAGGTGGCAACGCCGATAGCCTCGCAGCAGCACGCAAGCTGCGGATCGCCAGTGCAGTACGACCGCGCTCCGCTCAGGCGGCATGGACAGACCGTCACAAAGCTCGCCAGCTTGGCTAATGTTGCGTATACCGACATTTATTGCTACTAAAACCGCGCAACTCCTCTTAGGCTTCCCGTCACGAGAACGGTTCCGGAATACGGAAACGGCCGGACGAGTGGAGGGAGCATGCAATGCGCGGCAGCGACTGGTACTGACATCCGGGTGGCACTGAGCGGTAAGCTCCCGTCGTCAACAGGTAACTGTCGGCGACGACGGGAGCTTCATGATCCAGGGGTCACCGCAGAGTCCCAGGACAGACCGACAGCTCCTGCTGCTCGTCGGTCTCATCGTCGTAATGGCAATCGTCCCCACAGTCGTCGCCGGGGCCAACGTGTTGACCCGTCCGCCCGTCTCCGTGGGCGACGGCGCGACGTTCGTGGCGCTGACCTTCATGACTGCGCTCGGCACGATCGTCATGGCGCCTATCCGCATCCGCTCAACCACACACGCGATCACCTGGGTCGAAACGGCGATCGTGATAGGACTCGCCGTCGCACCACCCTCCTGGGTGGTGCTGGCAACGGGGGCCGGCGTCGGTGTGGGGTCGGCCATCATGAAGCTGCCCATGATCAAGGCGGCCTTCGCAGTCAGCAAGAACATCCTGGTGGCCGGTGGGGCGGGCGTCGCCACTCTGGCCGTTCACTGGCACTGGCCGTCGGCCGGCGTGGTCGAACTGGCCTCTCTCCTCGGTGTGATCTACCTGGTAGCGGCGCTGCTCGACGATCTGCTGGCGATCCCGGTGATCGCGCTGGCCACCGGCACACCGGTTTCCCATCGGTTTCTGAACAACCTCGACCTGCGGCTTGCCGGCTTCGGCGTGCGCTTCATCGTGGCTTTCTGCACGCTCCTCATCCTCCGGGAGGATCCCCGACTGTTGCTTGCCGTCCCGCCACTGATGTTGAGCCTGCACCTCGCCTACTCCGCACGGATCCGTGGCCGCACCGAACAGCAGGCATGGCAGCGACTCGCTCGCACCACCGACGCGCTCAACGTGGTGGACCTGGACAACGTGCTCACCACCGCCGTCACCCAGGCCGCCGAACTGTTCTCCGCAGACGAGGTCGAGATCGAGCTGCGCGACGGTGGGCGCACTGTCCGGGGCACCACCGGCGGCATCACCTTCGACGGACCGACCGACACGCCGACCGAGGTGGACGGCACCATCGTGCCCACCCCGCTGGAGGGCCACGACAGCTCCGTCGACGTCGGCGTCCTGCGCCTGCGCTTCCGTGGGCCGGTCGAGCTGTCCGAGCGGGAGCAGTACACGCTGCGTACCTTCGCCTCGGCTCTCTGCACTGCGGTCCGCAACGCACAGGCGTACGCGGAGCTGGCCCGGGTGGCCAACGAGCACGCGTACGCCGCCGCGCACGACGCGCTCACCGACCTCGCGAACCGGCGGCACCTGCTCGACCAGGGCACCGAGCAGCTCAGCGCCCGGCACGCCGACGGGGTGACCGCGCTGGTGTTGATCGACCTCAACCACTTCAAGGAGGTCAACGACACCCTCGGCCACGCTGCCGGCGACCAGGTGCTGGTCCAGGTCGCCGACCGGCTCCGCGGGGCCGCTCAGTCGAGCGACCTGGTGGCCCGCCTCGGCGGCGACGAGTTCGCCGTACTCCTGCGCGGGCTACCGGCCCCGGCGGTGGCCGCGCACCGGGCCGAGACGCTGCTCGCCGCCCTGCACGAGCCGTTCGAACTGGACGGCATGCGGATCAGCGTCGAGGCCAGCGGCGGGATCTCCGTGGCCCCGGCCAGCGGTGGCATGCCCGAGCTGCTGCGCCGCGCGGACGTGGCGATGTACCAGGCGAAGCGGGCCGGCCAGCGGATCTCCACCTACGCCCCGGCCCGGGACACCGCCGACCTGAACCGTCTCACCCTCGGCGGTGATCTGCCGCGCGCGGTCGCCGACCACGAGTTCATCGTCAACTTCCAACCGATCGTCGATCTGGGCACCGGCGAGGTGACCAGCGCCGAGGCGCTGGCCCGCTGGCACCATCCCACCCACGGGCTGATCGATCCGCTGCGTTTCCTGGAGGCGGTGGAGCGTTCGGGAATGCTGCCGGCCTTCGCCGAGGCGATCCTCGACCAGGCACTGATCGCCGCGGCCGACTGGCGCGACGCCGGATTCGACGTACCGGTCGCGGTCAACGTCTCACCGCGCAGCCTGCTCGACGCACGCTTCCCCGGCTCGGTGCTGGCCCGGCTGCGCGCCCACGACCTCCCGCCGGAGCGGCTGGTACTGGAGCTGACCGAGACGTTGACGCTCAGCCAGCTCGACGTGGTCGACCGGGTACTCAACCGGCTACGCGACGAGGGCGTCCGATTGGCGCTGGACGACTTTGGCACCGGCTACTCCTCACTTTCCCTGCTCTCCCGGATACCCGTGCACGAGCTCAAGATCGACCGCAGCTTCGTCACGACCATGGAGAGTTCGGCCGAAGCCGCGGCCGTCATCCGATCCACCCTCGACCTGGGCCGCAGTCTCAACCTGGCGGTGGTCGCCGAGGGCGTGGAGAGCGAACCGCAGCGGCGCGCCCTCTGGGAGTTGGGCTGCACGGCCGGTCAGGGCCACCTGTTCGCCCGACCGATGCCCGCCGGCACCCTGCTCGCCGCGTTGCAGCGCGGATCGGGTGGTCAACCCGGGACTCTGGCACCGCCGCTGCACGACACCGGCGCGGTGATCCGGCTCAACCAGACCCGCCGTCAGACCGGCCGCTCCCGCCCGGACCGCCACCTCCCGGCCTGACCGAGTACGACCCCCGGCGCCCGGCGAAACCCCCAGGCGCGGCCACGCGGACAGCGAGGTGAGCAGCGAGATCTGCCAGACTGACGCCCGTGACCGCCGACGCCCCGACCGCCCGCCGCCGAAGCTGGCGGACGCTCGACACCGCCGCCGGCGGACTCGCGCTCGACCTGGGCCTCTACTCCGTCTCGGCCCTCTTCGCGGCGATCACCGCGAGCACGTCGACCCTCCTGCCGCACCGGGCCTGGGGTGCCGTCGCCGCCACCGGCTACCTGGTCGCGACGCTGGCGGTGCTCGTCCAACTCGTGGTACGCCGGCGCAACCCCCGACTGGTCGGTCTCCCGGCCCGCTGGGCGGTGACCGGCTTCGCCTGGGTGACCACCGCACTGCTACCCGTGCTCTGGCAGAGCGTCGAACGGGCCAACGGACGCACCGACCGGGCGCAGGAGGAGGTGCTGGTCGTCGAGCAGGCCGGCATCCGCCTGCTCGACCACGGCACGCCGTACCTCGGGAGGGACGCGATCGCCGCCCTGCCACCCGGTGAACAACTGCTCGGCTACACGCCCTACCAGCCGGGCATGGCCATGTTCGGCCTGCCCCGGGCACTCGTCGACACCTGGTGGACCGACGCCCGCGTGTGGTTCGCGGTAGGCACCGCGCTGGCGCTCGCCCTGGCCGTGGTCACCCTGCGCGCCGCGCCCGCCACCCTCGGCGGGGATCGCCGGCGGGAGGACGCCGCCCTGCTGCGCGGAGTGCAGGCCGCCACCGTCCTGCCCATCTGCGCGCTCACCCTGGCGACCGGCGGCGACGACCTACCCGTGCTCGCCCTCTGCCTGCTGGCCCTCGCGCTCGCCGCCGCCGGGCGGCCGGGCCGTGCCGGCCTCGCGGTCGGGCTGGCCGGCGCGCTGAAACTGTTCGCCTGGCCGATCGCCCTGGTCCTGATCGTCTGGGGCCTGACCCGGCGAGCCGGTGCCCGGGTCGCTGCCGGTGCCATCGGGCTGCCCGTGGTCGCCCTCGTCCCGGCGCTGCTGGTCGACCGCGACGCGCTGACCGAGAACGTGCTGCGCTTCCCGCTCGGCCACGGCCTGGTCACCAGCCCGGCGCAATCCCCGTTCCCCGGTCATCTGATCGCCACCGCGCTGCCCGGAGGCCGGCTGATCGCGGCCGCCCTCCTGGTCGTGGCCGGCGCGGCCATCGCCGTCCGACTCGCGCGCCGCCCGCCCGGCACCGCCGCGGCCAGCGCACTGATCTGCGGGTACGGGCTACTCGCCGCCATCGCTCTCATGCCCTCCACCCGGTTCGGCTACCTGCTGTACCCGCTCGCCCTGCTCGTCTGGGCACCCGCCCTGCACCGCCCGGAGCCCGCACCGACCACTCCGACGCCCGAGCACCTGCCCGGTCGGACCACATCGGCGTAACCGGCGGGCGGAACCACGCCGCACGGCGTACACCTGAAGGCATGACCACGTACCGAGACCGCGCCGATGCGGGACGGGTGCTCGCCGAGCGCCTCACCGCCCTGGTCGGCGAACCGGATGCCGTCGTCCTCGGCCTGGTCCGCGGCGGCGTGCCGGTGGCCCGGGTCGTCGCCGAACGGCTCGGAGCCCCCCTCGACGTGCTGGTCGTCCGCAAGCTCGGCATGCCCTGGGCGCGGGAGGTCGCCTTCGGCGCGCTCGGCCCGGGCGGGGTGCAGGTGCTCAACGACGCGATCGCCAGTCGTCTCAGCAGCGACGACATCGCCGAGGTCAGCCACCGCGAACAGGCTGAGCTGGAGCGCCGGGAGCGGCTCTACCGGGGCGGTCGCCCACCACTGGACCTCACCGGGTGCGTCGCCGTGATCGTCGACGACGGTCTGGCCACCGGCGCGACCGCCCGTGCCGCCGTCGAGGTCGCCCGCCGGCTCGGTGCCCGCCGGGTGGTGGTGGCCGTGCCGGTCGGTGCCCAGGAGGCGTACGAACTGCTGGCCGCCGAGGCCGACCAGGTCGTCTGCGCCCAGCGCCCGCCTGATTTCGGCTCGGTCAGCGTCTACTACGACGATTTCCACGAGGTCTCCGACGACGAAGTCATCGAGGCGCTCACAGCAATCGCCTAGGTCGACCGGGTACCGTCGTGTGATGAGTAGCCTCATCTGTCCCAAGTGTCGCGGCGAGATGCGTCAGTACGAGCGCAGCGGCGTCGTCATCGACCAGTGCGACGAGTGCCGGGGAATCTTCCTCGACCGTGGCGAACTCGAGAAGCTGTTCGAGGCAGAGGCCAACTGGAGTCGCCAGCAGGCCGAACCGACCGCGCCGGCACAGCAGCCGGGTGGCTACCCGCCGCCTCCGCCCGTCCAGCACCAGCCCGGTTACGGCGCCGTCCCCCCGCCGCCGCCCCCACCGCCCGCGCACGGCTACCCGCCGGCACCCGCCTACGGCCACCAGCAGCAGCACCACGGCTACCACGGCCATTACCGGCAGAAGAAGCGCAAGAGCTTCCTCGACGAGATGTTCGGCTGAGTCCGGCCGAAGATTCCGCCCGGGTCGGTACACGCGGTCGACCCGGGCAACGCCGGTCCCGATCGAGGCCGCCCGACACGCCTGGTGGATCCGGCGGTCGGCGTCCGCCTTCGACCGGCCGAGCGGCATCGTCCGGCTGTGGAGGGAGACCGCCCCGGCGGCGGTCCGCGCCGCCTCATCGGGGTGACGTGATGAACGAGGAAGACGTGAAACCTTCAACCGACACGCTGCCGAAGATCGGTGCGCCGGCCACGCGCGCTTTGCACAATGCGGGCTACACGACTCTGCGCAAGCTGGCCGGGGTGCCCCGTACGGAACTGGCCGCGCTACACGGCATGGGCCCGAAGGCGCTCGACATCATCCAGGCCGCTCTCGAGGAGCACGACCTCAGCCTGGGGTGATGCCTACCTCAAGGCGGGCTCGGCCGATTGTCGCAGTCGGAAGATCGGCGAGCGGCACGTTGCGCCGAGGACGCCGATCAGCCGATAGCCATGTCCACGAATCGCGACAGATGCAGCTGGGCCGCGACCGTCACCGTGTCGGTCGGCCCATTTCGATGCTTAGCAACAATAAAATCCGCTTCCCCGGCCCGCGGTGACTCCTTGTCATAGTAGTCGTCGCGGTGCAGAAGGATGACAACGTCGGCGTCCTGCTCGATCGAGTTGTGGGTGGCGATGCCGTTCGCCACGAAGTTGTGTGTACCGAGAACCGTCGCGTCGAACACCTCCTGCTCACCGATTGGCTCGATAGACACGATCGAGTCCCAGAAGATGTCGTTGGTCGCGTGCAGGTCGAGGTCGGCAGAGTCGAGCACCGCGGCAACCGCCGCGAGCCGAGAGCGGCTGGGCGCGTGCTTCGAGAGCGTGCTGCCGCAGAACTCCCTGGACGCCATCGACCTGGGGTCGGTGACCAACTGGGTGCCGATGGCCTTCGCGAACTCTCGGTGGGACATCCCCTGCTCGACCAGGATTTCCTTGACCTTGGACCAGACCTCGCGGGGGACCGTGTCGACGCCGGTATTGCTCTCCGTCGATTCCAGGGCGGCAAGCAGAGCAGCACAACCCTCCGACCGCTGGCCGTGGACTCCAATCTCACGCAGAAACCTCAACTGGTCGTCCCGGCCGGAGATGTCGAGCGTGTACTGGGGACGGTGGCCAACCACCGACACGGCCCGGAGACGGGCAGTGATGCCGTACCTCAGAAGCAGCCTGGAGATGTCTTCCAACATTCGCCGACTCGTGGACGAGAAGGAGACCCGTCCGCCGCGGCCTGAACTGTTGACGGTGACCGAGCCGTCAGTGGCCCAGAAATGCCGCAGGAAGACGGTCACCTGCTCCTTGGGAAGTCCGAAGACCGAGGATGGGATGAACTTCTCGTGCGAGCGCAGACCGAAGAGGCCCAAGCCGTCCAGCCACTCCGCTATCGGGTTACGTCGGCCTCGGGCCGGCCGGAAGGGGGCAGGCAGCCGCAGGGTGGTCACCCTCGCGGCCGCATAGTCGTCGCGCAGGGCGGTGATGCCGAAATGTTTCGCTGCCTCCGCCACCGCGTGCAGGTTCAACTCGTCCCGGCTCGCATAGCGAATCGGCTGACGTCGCACGAAGGAGCCGTCGCCCAGCAGGTGCGCCAGCATGACGACCTCTGCCTCAGCCCACGGGCGGATCGTCATCGGGGGCGGCAGGTGTCGTGGCGTGGCGATGCGGTCTCCCGGTGCCAGTTCACCCAGCGGCACCCATCCCGTGAAGGCAAGGAAGGGGTGGTTCGCCGTTGCGTCGATCTGCTTGCCTGAGGCCAGCGTCAACCGGAACACCTCACGGGTGCCGCTCGGGAAGACGTGGGTCATGGTGCGGGGGGTATAGCGAAGACCCTCGTCGAGGGCCCAGACTGGAATGTCTTTCGTCCGGTTCGACAGCAGTTCACCGAGCGTGATCTCCGCGTTGTTGTCTGCACGAACGACCCGGGTATCGGCAGTCAGACATCCCGATTCACGCAAGTCAGACAATTGCGGACGCTTGTCGGTGCGTTGTTCGGGGCCACGGTTGAGCTGACTCACCGCGATGACCGGGCACTCGACCTCCTTGGCCAGCAGCTTGAGGCCACGGGAGAGGTCGGCGACCTCCTGCTGCCGGCTTTCGGTGCGCTTCGGCGAGGTCATCAGCTGGAGGTAGTCGACCACGATCATCTTGAGGTCGTGTCGCTGCTTGAGCCGGCGCGCCTTGGCCCGGATCTCCATCAGGTTCATGCTCGGGGTGTCATCGACGAACAGCGGCGCCTCGCTGATCTCGCCCATGCACCGGGCCAGCTTGGTCCAGTCGTCGTCGGAGAGCTGGCCGCTGCGCAACACGTGCAGCGGCACCCGCGCCTCGGCCGAGAGCAGTCGCATGACGATCTCGACCTTGCTCATTTCCAGCGAGAAGATGGCTGCGGCCTGGTTGGCGCGGATCGCGGCATTTCGGGCGAAGTCCATACTGGCAGTGCTGTTGTGGGTGGGAATCATCGCCCGGCTGGCCAGGTAGAGATGGTCGGGGTTATCCACCGTGACACAACGGACCGGCACGCTCGGCACCTGGCGGACGTCGACGATAAAGCGGGAGGTCGTGCGCACGTTCGAGGCGGTACGGCGGCGCTCGGCGTGCGCCTCCTGCTTGCGCTTGAGTCGGAAGACGACATCCGGCGTGGAGAAGTTCAACGTGTATGCGATCGACGACTCGGGGGTGCGCCCGCGTACCGGCTTGGCGTTGACGGTGCAGCGGTAGCCGAGGCTGGCGATGAGCTCAAGAGCATCATCAGCCAGCCGCTTCGAGGTCGACGTGTACTGCAAGTTCCCGGCTGGGGCGACGGTGCCGTCCGTATCCATCAGGCCCGCGAGGAGCGCCCGGCGCTGGACCTCGGAGGCGCGCAGGTAAGCGGCCGGGATGTGCTTGGTCGGCGCTACCCCGGTCTGACGCAGCAGTCCGAGGAAAGAGCCGTTCTGGTTGTGGCAACCAGCGCATCGCCGAGTGGCGGAATTTTCCCGCAGCGCCCGGGTGGACGCGCCGCAGTCCACGCACACACCGTTCGCCGGAACAACGGAGGGGGTCGGCAGCAGAATGGTGTACACCAATGGACCGCTAGGTCGAACGACGAAGCCGTCCGCTTCGATGTGCTGGAGCATTTCAGCGTCAGCCGTGGTGAGCCGGCTGGCTTGACTGTGCCCGTCGCCGAGCCAGGCCCCGAGCGTGTAGGGCGGAATCGGTAGCTGCCGCTCCGGGAGGCAGAGCGGGGCGGTGTTCCGTACCGCATGGTTGAGCCGTCGCTCGCCAGTGTCGGTACGCAATGTGGCAGCGATTTCAGCAGTGGTGACCACGGCGTCGTGATCGACTCGAGTGCCAGCCGACGCCGTGTGGTCAGCCCGGCGGAGGAGGGCATCCAGCAGCGTGCCGGACGGGTAACCGGGCGCGGTCCAGTTTCGCGGCTTCCCGTTGCGAACAGTGGGGCGGGCTAGCCGACCGGTCGAACCGACCTCGGAAGCAACAGTCTGCAGGACGTGGCGGAACTCCGGCCCGATCTGCTCCACAGCTTCGAACAACGTGATCGGCTGGTTCCCTGCCCCGCTGTACCTCTCGCGCGCAGCGCGCGGCCTGACCAGCGACTCCTCCGGCCAGTACCGCCTCTGCTGGCTCGGCTTCTGCCGTCGGCTTGCCCCGCTGGTCGTCTTCCAGAGATGCTCTGCGTCCGCCACGATCACGGTGCCGTCCGAGAACTCGACCTCGTAGCAGGTGCGGCCGTGCATGACGTCGAAGGCGTGCGTGACGGTGGTGGGGCTGCCGTCCGCCGCCAGCAGTTGATCACCCACACGGACCTCGCCCATCGTGGTCCAGCCGTCCGGGGTCGGCAGCGGGGTGTCGAGCGCGAGCGCCTTGCCAAGACCGGGCCGGCCGGCCACGATGATCAATTGCCCCGCGTGCAGGCCGTTGAGCAGCCGGTCCAGGTCGCTGAAGCCGGTTGGCACACCGGTCATGACGCCGCCCTGCGCGCCCACCGCCTCGATCTCGTCCAGCGTCGGCTGGAGCATGTCAGCCAGGACTGCGAAGTCCTCGCTGACCCGGCGTTCGGTGACGTCGTAGACGGCCTGCTGGGCAAGGTCCACAACGTCGTCGACGTCGCGGCTGCCGCCGCTGGCGGTGCCGTAGCCCAGCTGCACGATCTTGGTGCCGGCCTCGACCAGCCGGCGCAGCACCGCCCGCTCGCTGACGATCCGCGCGTAGTACGAGGCGTTCGCGGCGGTGGGCACGCTGGCGATGAGGGTGTGCAGGTAGGGCGCGCCGCCGACGCGGACGAGGTCGCCGGAGTCGGCGAGCGCCGCCGCGACGGTGATCGAGTCAGCCGGCTCACCCCGACCGTAGATGTCGAGGATGATGTCGAAGATGGTGGCGTGCACCGGCCGGTAGAAGTCGTTGGTCTTGAGGATCTCGACGACGTCGGCGATGGCGTCCTTGGAGAGCAACATGCCGCCGAGGACGCACTGCTCGGCGGCGACGTCCTGGGGCGGGGTCTTGTCGAACTGGCCGTCCCGCTGCACGGGCGGCTGACCGTTGCCGGACCGTGCCTCCGCCCGCATGTCGTCGGTGACCGACACCGGTCCCCCCTCCACTGCGTCGGATCTGGTCCCAGCTCTACCGCCGGGGTACGACAGTTCTCCCGACCGAGCCGGTCGATCGGGGGCCATCGCGCCGGCGGTCGAGGGCCAACCATACGGACCCCGAGGTCAGCGACTCAACAGGCTCGGTGGACGAGCCTCGGGACAACCTGTGGACACCGGCGTACGAGCATGTGCGCAGGGTGTGCACAGGCTGTGGAAAACCGTTGGGGAATTCTCGGCCGCAAGCCGATGACCTGGCAAAACGCGATCCCCACCCTGTGGAGGAAGATATTTCGGTCGGATCTGTGACACGATCTTCCCGTACTATCTCCAGCGAACGGCTACACCTGGACAGCGGATTACGCTTTGGGTTCAGAAGGGTCACACTCCGGCCGTGAGTTACCGGGACTGGGGACGCGGGGAGGGCAGCCCGCGGGAGCGTCCGCCAACCGCCTCGTGGGGTCAGCCTGCGCTGCCCGCTCCGGTCGATCCGTACGACGAGGACGCGCGCTACCGCACCTCCAGCCGGCAGCGTGCGCGGGACCGTGGGCAGAACGAACCGGTCGACGCCTACCTGCCGCGATGGGCGCTGGAGTCGGGGGTCCGACGGGCTGACGGTGGTGGCCGGCATGCCGCTCGCGACGAGGACGATGTCGAGGCCGAGGCCGATGTCGAAGTCGAAGTCGAGGCCGAGGCCGAGGTCGAGCGCCCGAGTTCCGGTGCCGGCTGGCGCGGCGCCGAGGCGACGGGCAGGCGACGGGCCGACGCGAGCGGTTGGCGCGAGCAGCCGGCGATCGGCGCGGGCCCCGATTCGGACCACACCCGGGAGTGGACGCTCGACCGTCCCCAGGAGCAGGGGTACGCCGGCCGTCGGCGCGCCGACTCGGCGGAGGAGGAACCGGTCTCCGGCGCGGCCCCCGACCGTCGTCCCCGTCGTGCGCCGGCCGGTCGTCCCCAGGTGATCTGGTCCGGTGGGGATCTGGAGGCGGGCGCGGCCGAGACGGCATCCCCTCCGGAGGTGAGCCGGCCGACGCGGCGCAGCCGCCGCGCGGCGGAGGAGTCGTGGACGCGTCCGGCGGTCGATCCCTGGGAACGCGGGTCGGAGCGGCCGGCGGAGGCGGATCCGTCGTACGCGCCCGCGGTGGACCCGTGGGACGCGTCGGGTGTGCACGCGTGGCCGCCGCCCGGCCCGGACACCACGGACCTGAGCGGGCAGTGGTCCCCGGGGGAGAGTGTCGGTGGTTGGGAGCGGTCGGACCGCACCGGCCAGTGGGAGCGGTCCGCGGTCGAGGACGACCAGTGGGACCGGACGTTGCCACCCCGCTCGGATCGCCTGACGGAGGGATGGCCGAGCCGGGACAGCGGTTTCTGGTCCGGTACGCGGTTGTCCGGTGACGATCCGCGCTGGATGGACATGACGACGTCGGCGCCTCGGTCGCCGGTGGTGGGTTACACCGCTCCGAGGCCGCGCGCTGCTGCCGTACCCCCTGCCGGTGCCGGGCGTCGGGCGGACCGGTCGCCGGTCGGTACGGCGTCGGTGCGGCAGCGGGTCGAGTCGGTGGCGACGGGCGGTTGGGCGCGTCGTCTGGAGGACGACCTCCTCGACCCTGACCCGGGTGGGTCCGTCCGGCCGCTGCTCTACACCACCGCCTGCTATGTGGTGCCGGCGGTGCTGGTCTTCCTGTGGTTGCTGACGCTGGACGGGCAGGCGCCCGCCGGTTGTGTCACCGACATCAGTGGGGGTGGCTGCGACCCCGCACGGTCCCGTGCGTTGGAGTCGTTGCTCGCCGGCTCGCCGCGGTTCGGGTTGGCGCTGGCGAGCAGTCTGGTGGTGGCGGCGCTGCTGCGGCGGGTCGGCACGACGTGGCGGTCGGCGACGATCGCGCTCGCCGCGGCGGTGGTCGGCGGTGGTCTCTCCACGGTGCTGATCAGCGCGGTGACCGGTCAACCGATCGGCTGAGGCTGGCGAGCCGGGCCACTTGTGGCGGATGCGCGAGGGCCCGCACCGATCGCTCGGTGCGGGCCCTCGTCGTGGTCGGGCGGGTCGTCAGCCCTGAACGACGTTCAGGTTGAACGACGCGGTGACCTCGGGGTGCAGCTTGATCTTCACCGGGTAGGTGCCGGTCGACTTGATGTGACCGGGCACCTCCAGCCGGCGACGGTCGAGGACCGGACCGCCGGCGCCCTTGACGGCGTCGACGATCTCGGCCGAGGTGACCGAGCCGAAGAGCCGACCGCCGTCGCCGGCGCGGGCCTTCAGGCTGACCTTGAGACCCTCAAGCTGGCCCTTGACCTCGTTCGCGTGGTCGAGGTCGCGGATCTCACGGGCCGAGCGGGCCCGCTTGATGACCGTGACCTGCTTTTCCGCGCCCTTGGTCCAGGCGATCGCGAAGCCCTGCGGCAGCAGGTAGTTACGGCCGAAGCCGTCCTTGACCTCGACGATGTCGCCCGGGGCACCGAGGCCGGACACTTCCTGAGTCAGGATGATCTTCATATCGGTGCCTCCTCTCAGCGGGCCGTGGCGGTGTACGGCAGAAGCGCCATCTCGCGGGCGTTCTTGACCGCGCGGGCGATCTGCCGCTGCTGCTGCGAGGTCACACCGGTGACCCGCCGAGCGCGGATCTTGCCGCGGTCGGAGATGAACTTGCGCAGCAGCGCCGTGTCCTTGTAATCGATGTAGGTGATCCCGTCCTTGTCGAGCGGGTTCACCTTCTTCTTCGGCTTGCGAAGTGCCGCAGCCTTGGCCATTGACCTTGCTCCTGGTTTGCGATCGCGGGCGCTCGGCGCCATTAGAACGGAGGCTCCTCGTCGAAGTTGCCGCCCGAACCGGCACGCGCGGGAGAAGGTGCGGCCGAAGCCCAGGGGTCGTCGAAGTTGCCTCCGCCGCCACCCTGGCCACCACCACCGCCGCCACCGAAGCCGCCGCCACCGCCACCGGAGCGGGACATCTTCTGCACCTTCGCCGTGGCGTAGCGCAGCGACGGGCCGATCTCGTCGACCTCAAGCTCGATGACGGTGCGCTTCTCGCCCTCGCGGGTCTCGTAGGACCGCTGGCGCAGCCGGCCCGAGACGATCACGCGGGCGCCCCGCTGCAGCGACTCGGCGACGTGCTCCGCCGCCTGACGCCACACGGTGCAAGCCAGGAAGAGCGGCTCGCCGTCCTTCCACTCATTGGTGGTCTTGTCCATGAAACGGGGCGTCGAAGCGACCCGGAACTTGGCGACCGCCGCACCGGACGGGGTGAACCGCAACTCGGGGTCATCGGTCAGGTTGCCGATGACCGTGATGGTGGTGTCTCCTGCCATGACCATCTCCTCGCGCACTCAGCGTCTCGTCGTACAGGCTCCCAGAGCCGTACGACAGAGTCGCGGAGGCTGATCCGGGCGAACCGGGTTGAATGCCGGACTGAATGCTTAGCGCATCTCCGGCCGGATGACCTTGGTGCGCAGCACGGACTCGTTCAGCCGGAGCTGACGGTCCAGCTCGGCCACGGCAGCAGGCGTAGCCTGCAGGTCGACGACGGCGTAGATGCCCTCGGCCTTTTTGTTGATCTCGAACGCGAGGCGCCTGCGGCCCCACACGTCCGTCTTCTCAACCGAGCCACCCGCGGTCCGAATCACGTTCAGGTACGTGTCGAGCGACGGGGCGACGGTGCGCTCCTCGAGGCTGGGGTCGAGGATCACCATGATCTCGTAATGACGCAAGACGTGCTCACCTCCTGTGGGCTAAGCGGCCACGGTCCTTCCGTGGCAGGAGGTCGTGCGTCGCTGCCCGCACGTGCCGGGGGAACCCGGCCGGACGCGGACAACCTGACCAGGATACCCGGTCCGGACGATCATGCCCGGGGGCGGTCGGGTCGACATCCCGGGCATGCCGACGGGGGCTCGCCGTCCGACCGTCACTGGTCGGTGGCGAGCCCCCGTCAACGAGGCCGCGGAGCGTCCCGTCCGCATTCCTTGGGTGGGACCTGGGGAGGAACGACCACACCGATGAGGTTGGACCGGAGACGCCCCGCGGAGCTTTATCGTGTTGTTATCTGACGATACAACGGCTCTCGTCCCCTGTAGGAGCAAAAGGCGGAAATTTCCTAGATTCTGCGGCCGTGCCGGCCTGGTACGTCGAGGGATCGCCCCCGCAGCGCCGGGCCGCGCCACGGGGGTGACCTCGCTCTCGGGCTGACGAGCACCGGTCGCCATGCGCAGCGGGCCCGCCGCGACCAGCCCCGGACCCCGCTCGCCGGGTCCCGTTCCATCAACGATCGTCGTCAGCCGGGGTGACGACATCGCGCAGGCCGTCACCGCACCCGTCGGGGTCGCGACGTAGGCTCGCTGCCATGCGTATCGGAGCCCACGTCGATTCGACCGACCCGCTGGCGGAGGCGGCCGCCCGGGCCGCCGACACCGTGCAGTTCTTCCTCTCCGACCCGCAGGGATGGAAGGCCCCCAAGCTGCGGGAGGACGCCGAGCGGCTGCGCGCCGCCGAGGTCGACCTCTACGTGCACGCGCCGTACGTCATCAACGTGGCGACTCTCAACAACCGCATCCGCATCCCCAGCCGCAAGCTGCTGCTCGGGCACGCGACCGCAGCGGCCGAGATCGGCGCGAAGGGCCTGATCGTCCACGGTGGGCACGTCAACGCCGGGGACGACCTGGCGGTCGGCTTCGACAACTGGCGCAAGACCTTCGCGTACGCGGCCGACTCCGGCGGATTCGGCGTTCCGGTCCTGATCGAGAACACGGCCGGCGGCGACAACGCGTGCGCCCGCCGGCTGGACGCGCTCGCCCGACTCTGGGACGCGATCGGCGATTACGAGGTCGGCTTCTGCCTGGACACGTGTCACGCATACGCCGGGGGTGAGGAGTTGCTCGGCCTTGTCGACCGGGTGAAGGCGATCACCGGTCGGATCGATCTGGTGCACGCCAACAACTCCAAGGGCGCGTTCAACTCCGGCCAGGACCGGCACGACAACCTCGGCGGCGGAGCGATCGATCCGGAACTGGTGGTGGCGGTGATCCGGGCCGCCGGAGCGCCGGTGGTCGTCGAGACCCCGGGCGGCGTAACGGGCCAGGCCGCCGACATCGACTTCCTGCGCCAGCAGCTTCCGACGGAGCGCCCGGCAGCATGAAGACCGGAAAGTCCAAGCCGGGGAAGGCGCGGTCCACGTCCACCGGCAATGGCCCGATCCGACCGGCCACGCCGCCCACCGGCGACACGCCCACCACCCTGGCCGGGACCACGACGAGCGGCACGCCCCGGGACGACCCGGCGCAGGCCAGTTCCCCGAAGAGCGCCAGCACGGCCGCGAACGCCACCATGAAGGGCGACGCCACCGCGAAGGGCGACGCCACCATCAAGGGCGACGCCACCATCAAGGGCGACGCCACCATCAAGGGCGACGCCACCAAGAACGGGGGCGCGAAGAGCGCCCACAACAACCAGGCCGACGCGACCACGGCCGACACGGCCAAGGCCGACACGGCCAAGGCCGACACGGCCAAGGCCGACACGGCCAAGGCCGACACGGCCAAGGCCGACACGGCCAAGGCC